>DATKBG010000291.1:0-2992 GCA_035514255.1 Acidimicrobiia bacterium | reverse complement strand
GTACCCGGAGCGGGTGACTGGCTCACCGTGCGTCCCTCGCAGTCCGGCCGCGACGACAAGTCGTAGGCGGGGGGACTGGCCGTGGCGTCCCAACGGAGGAAGTATTCATCCTGAGACGGTGACAGGGTCGAGGCGTTCATCGTGAGTTGGGCATTGGTGATCCGCTGCTGTGCGACGGCCTGGGTGACGGCGATCGTGCATGACCCGGCACCACCGGTGAACAGGTCGGGCACCACGGCCCCCTCGATGCCCATCGACACGGTGACGGTGGATCCGATGGGTTGGCTAGTGCCGCCCGAGGGGTCCTGCGAAGCGACGCGGCCGATGTTGGAGTCACCCGGGGCCAGGGGCGTGTCGGCACCCTTGGCGAACACGAAGCCGGCGCCCTCGATGTCGGCCCTGGCATCGGCCTCGGTCTTCCCGGTGACGGACGGTACCGTGTTCTCGGTGGCGGCGCGACCGACCCGGATGGTCACATCCGAACCGAACTCGTGTATCTGACCGGCTTCTGGCGACTGCTGGGCGATCCGGCTGTCGTTGGGGTCGTCCCATGCGATGCCGATCTCCGGGCCTAGGACGGCGACGAAGCCCCACTCTTCGAGGAGTGTCGTCGCCGCCTCTGGCGTGAGTCCTACCGAATTCGGCACCACGGTGGGCACCGCACCCTCGCTGACGAACACGGTGACCTTTCCGGTGATCGGTACCGTCTCGCCCGGCCCGGGGAGGGTCTCGATGACAAATCCCTCGACGACGCTGCCGTGCGGGCGCCGCTCGACCAGGACCTGTCCGGCGCCGAATCCGGCCTCCTGGAGGGCGAACAGGGCGTCCTCCTCAGATCGGTTGGCCACATCGGGGACGACGAGAGCATCGGCACCCCCTGAGACGACCAGATCGACCGGGGTGTCGGCCCTGACCAGGTTCCCGGCGCCAGGGTTCTGGCTGATGACGGTATCCGTAGGCACGTCATCGGACGCTTCGTAGCGGATCGTGCCGACCTCCAAGCCGGCGCTGCGGATCAGGGCCTCGGCATCCGAAAGGGTTTGGTCACGAACATCGGGCACTGAAATGTTCGCCGGGCCTCCGGAGACGAGCAGAGTGATCGCGTCGCCGCGTTCCAGCGTCTCGCCCGCAGCCGGGTCGGTGCCGGTGGCGATCCCCGGAGAGATTTCGTCGTCGGCCACCGTTTGAGAGGTGACGATGAAGCCGAGATCCTCCAGGTTGGCCGTGGCGACCGCCTCCGTCTGGCCACGGACATCCGGAATCTCGATCCCCCCGTCGCTGGGACCGAGGAGGCGGACCAGCAGCATGATTCCCAGGCCCAGCAGGGCCACCGCCGCCAGCGCGCCGATGGCGATGGTGCTGGGTTCGAGGCGCCCGGGCTCGCGATAGGCGGGCTCGGTGTCTGCCGGCTCTGGAGCCGCTGGTGGGATCCCCGGCGCTGCCGCCATGAGGCGGGTCGGGGCGTCGTCGTCGGCGATCGCGGGAACCTGTCCTTCGAGGAGTCGCCGCAGGTCACGGCGCAGGTCGTCGGCAGTCTGGTAGCGCTCGTCCGGACTCTTGGCCATCGTCTTCAACACGACGGCCTCGAGGCCCCGTGGGATCGCGGGGTCGATGTCGGTCGGCTTCGGCGGCATCTTCTCGACATGCTGGTAGGCCACGGCTACAGGGCTCTCGCCTTCGAAGGGTGGCTGGCCGGTGAGCAGCTCATACAGGACGACACCGAGGCTGTAGATGTCGCTGCGGAAGTCGGCCGAGTGGCCTTGAGCCTGCTCGGGACTGAAGTACGTGGCGGTCCCGATCACCGCCCCGGTTCGAGTCAGCTGGTCGGTGTCGTCGAAGGCGCGGGCGATGCCGAAGTCGGCCACCTTTACCGAACCGTCGGGCGCCAGCAGGATGTTGGCGGGCTTGACGTCGCGGTGCACGATGCCCAACTCATGGGCGGCGCTGAGTGCCGAGGCCACCTCCGAACCGATCTCGGCTACCCGGCGCGGCAGCAGGGCACCCTCGGCCTTGACGACGTCGCGCAGGTTGCGGCCCTGCACCAACTCCATGACCATGAAGTAGACGCCCTCGTCCTCTCCCCAGTCGTATACCGACACCACACCCTTGTGGGTCAGTCCGGCGGCCGCCTGTGCCTCCCGTCGAAACCTCTCCACGAAGGCGTCGCTGTTGGCGTACTGGTCGTGCAGGATCTTGACCGCGACCTGACGACCGAGACGGCGATCCTCGGCCACGTAGACATCGGCCATCCCGCCGCGGGCGAGATGGGAGATGAGGACGTAACGGTCCGATAGGACGCGAAGTAGTTCCACGACGACGGATGGTACTGGCGGCCCGATTCCAAGCATCAAGTTAGGGCCGCTGAGGCGGAGGTCAGCCCATTGAGTCGCGCCAGGCGGCGATCACCTGTGCGGCTATTGGAGCGGCAACCCCGCCGCCGCTTCCGCCACCTTCCACGACCACGGCGACCGCGATTCGCGGATCGTCGGTCGGGCCGAAGCCGATGAACCACGCGTGAGGCCCGCCGCCACCTTCCGCGGTGCCCGTTTTGCCGGCCACCGCCACGTCTCCGACCGTGGCACCGGTGCCGGTGCCGCCGACGACCACGGCGCGCATCATCTCGGCGAGGTCCGCCGCCATCACCGACGGTATGACCCGTCCCAATGACTGCGGGGAGTACCGCGAGATCAGGGTCCCGTCCGGGGCGGTGCGGGTGGCCACCACATGCGGTGCCATGGCCACCCCGTCGTTGGCTATCGCGGCGGCGACCATGGCCATGAGCAGCGGCGTGGCGCGCACGTCCCGCTCGCCGATGCCGCTCTGGGCGAGCGCCGGCCTGTCGGCGTCCAAGTCGGCGGCGGCAGGGATGACTCCGGGTTCGTTGCCGAGTTCCCACGGGATCCGAGCGTTGAAGCCGAATCTGGACGCGGCAGCGACGATCGGGCCGGCTCCGAGGTCCACTGCGAGTTCGGCGAAGACCGTGTTGCAGGAG
>DATKBG010000290.1:0-5473 GCA_035514255.1 Acidimicrobiia bacterium | reverse complement strand
CCGATCGCCCGTGTCGCCCACATGACGACCGCGATTCCCAGGGCCCACAGACTGAAGCCGACCACCTGGAGGGCGACATCGATGCCGGACGACCAGTTCAGCGATCCCTGGTATCCCCACCGGGGTACGAACACCACGAGCACGGGGTAGAGAAGCGGGAGGACCTGTATCAGATCGCTCCCCCATCCGATGAGGGGCGGGGGACGCAGCGCCACCCGAAGCTCGGCGTCGCGGCCGGGGCGTTCACTGCGAGACGCGAAAATCCACGCTGCCGCGTTGGCTGCCGCCATGAATGCCGCCAAGATCTGAATCGTGGCCCTCGGCACCTCGCCTCCACCGTCGTAACGGACCTACGTTACGCGTAGAGGCGGTGGACCGCCTGGGAGTTCACTCCCGCGACCGAATCGCCTCATGGGCGGATCCTGGGAGCGGTCACGAGGCGCCGAGACCCAACCCCGATGACCCTGGTCACTGGCTCCGGGGGGGAGATTCGAACTCCCAACCAACGGATTAACAGTCCGCTGCTCTGCCGTTGAGCTACCCCGGAAAGGATCGAAGCGATCGGCCGGGAAGGGTACCACCGGTCGCAACCGCTGCTCCCCCACCGTCTGGCCGTGGTTTACCGCCACCCATCGGTGGGTACCTGACCGTCCCCGACACATGGGAGAGAACCATGGACCAGAAAATGAAGCTGAAGTGGCAGGGCCGCTGGGATCAGGTCACGGGCCAGGCCAAGAAGACCTGGGGCCAGCTCACCGATGACGACCTCAAGGTCGCAGAAGGTGACTTCGAGGCCCTTGCTGGCAAGATCAAGGAGCGCACCGGTGAGACCGCCGAGGCGATCCAGGAGCGATTCGATTCGGTCTTCAGCGACGACAAGGACGAGAACTCCTGATGGGGATCGCCGTACTGGTTCTGCTGCTGGCCCTCGTGGCTGGCGGTATAGGACTGTTCGTCGGAGCCCTCAAGTGGCTTTTGATCGTGGGCCTGGTGCTCCTGATCGTGAGCGCCGTGCTCGGAAGACGCGCCCGCGTCTAACACCAAATCACGTTTCGTGAGGGAAGGGACCGGTCGGCAACGGCCGGTCCCTTCGCGTGTGGGCCTACTCGCGCAAGGCTCGCCTGCCCGACCGGACGCTACTCGTCCCCGAGATACCCCCGGAGGCGCTCCGCCCTGGCGGGTTGCCTGAGTTTCGCCAGTGCCTTCGTCTCGAGCTGACGCACCCGCTCGCGGGTGACCTTGAAGTGGCGGCCGACCTCTTCGAGAGTGCGCACCTTGCCGTCGGCGATCCCGAAGCGCATGACGAGCACCTGCCGCTCCCGTTCGCTCAGCTCTTCCAGGGCCATCCGCAGGTAGTCCTGGAGGAGTCGGAACGATGCTGCCGCCACCGGTGCCTCGGCGTCGTAGTCCTCGACGAAGTCGCCGAGCGTCGCCGAATCGTCTTCCCCGCCCAACGGCGTCTCCAGGGAGACCGGAGTCTGGGCGATGCGACGCAGCTCGGTGATCTTGGACGGTTCCAGCTCGAGATCTTCGGCGATCTCCTCGATCGTCGGCTCGCGGTGCAGGGTCTGGCTCAGGTTGCGCTGAGCGGCGGCGAGCTTGTTGATCGCCTCCACCATGTGCACCGGAACTCGGATGGTGCGGCCCTGATCGGCGAGGGCCCGGGTCACCGACTGGCGAATCCACCACGAGGCGTAGGTGGAGAACTTGAAGCCACGGCGATAGTCGAACTTCTGCACCGCTCGCATCAGGCCGAGGTTGCCTTCCTGGATGAGATCGGGCAGCGGCATCCCCCGGCCCACGTACTTCTTGGCGATCGATACGACCAGCCGCAGGTTCGATTCGACGAGGTGCTGCTGGGCGCGCGCCCCCTGGCGAACCGACCGCTCCAGGATCACCCGCTCGGCGGTAGCGAGATCGTCGGGTGCGGCGGCCAGCTTCTCGACTGCCCTGATCCCCGACTCCATCTGCATCGACAGCTCGACCTCGGCCTGCGTGTCGAGCAGCGGCACCCGCCCGATCTCCTGGAGGTACATGCGCACCGCGTCGCTGACCTCGATGCCTTCGCTGTCCGGGGTCGTCCCGTAGTGGTCCTCCGGCGAGTCCTCGCGGACCTCCACCGACTGCGCCTTGAGCGCGTCGAAGACCCGATCGAATGCCTCGGGCGAGACTTCGGCGTCCTCGAGTTCCTGGAGGATCTCGGCCATCATCAGGAACCCGCGCTGACGGGCCCGTTGGCTCAGCGTTTCGAGGACCTGGTCTTCGGTGATCAGGAGGCACTCCACAGTTCGCGGCGCCGACGCTCCAACGCTATCAACTCCCCGAACAGAGTGGAATGAGCCTCGGGCTCGCGGTCGGCGTCGACGGCAGCGAGCTTCACCTTGAGCGACTGGATCTCGCGGTCGAGGGCCCCCACCCGGACCCTGCGGATCACCTCGTCGGCCTGTGGAAGCGGCACATCGAGCAGGGCGAGGGCACGCAGGGTGGCGGCGCTCGGCGACTCGTCGGAACCGAGCAGCGAACCCAGGTCGGGAGGCTCGCCCGGCTCCAGTCCGGTGAGGGCAGGGGCGATCAGCTCGAAGGCGTCGCCGTGTTCTGCAAGACCGAACCAGCCGGCGGCATCGATGTCTCGCACCCCGGGATCGTTTGCCAGGAGGAGCCGGAGCAGTTCGCGCTCGGCCTTCTCGACCCCGGTCAACTCCCGCTCCGGCTTCGGTGCGTCCGCCGCCGGCACACTCGACCGTGCCCGGGTGGCGTGGAGCGACTCGACCAGCTCCACGACCTCATCGACCGACCGCGTCACCAGGCGATTCGCCAGGAAACGCGCATATTCGGTCCGAGCGGTCCGATCCGGGTGGGTGGCGACGATCGCCGCCGCGGCACGCAGTGCTCTCGCCGCCGCCTCGTGGTCGTGTTGGAAGTCGAATCGCGCCAACTCGGCCTCGATCCGGGTCTGCATCAGCGGGGTGGAGTCCCGCACCGCGGCCGCCAGCAGCTCGATCTCACCCTCCGCAACCACATCGGCCGGATCCCTGCCGACGGGCAGGGCGGCCACTCTCAGGTCGAGGTCGCCGGGAACGCTGCGGTCGAAGCCCCGGATGCTGGCGCCTGCCCCGGCGGCATCGGCGTCGAACATGAGTACCACCCGCTCGGTGAACCGTCGCAGCAGGTCGAGGTGCTCCTCGCCGAGGGCGGTGCCGCAGGTGGCCACCGCCACCGGCATGTCGGCCAGGTGCAAGGCGATGACGTCGGTATAGCCCTCGACGACGACCGCATGGCTGGCGCGGACCATCTCACCCTTCGCCCAGTTGAGTCCGTAGAGCAGCTGCGACTTGCGGTAGATGGGTGTTTCCGGCGAGTTCAGATACTTGGGTCCGTCGCCTTCGAGGAGCCGGGCCCCGAATCCGACGGCATCGCCCCGGACGTCGAAGATCGGGAACATGATCCTCCCGCGGAATCGGTCGAACACCCGGCCCGTCCCCGCCCGGATCGCCAAACCGGCGGTGACCATGACGTCCTCGGGCACCTTCTGCGCCCGGAGATGGCCCACGAGGGCGTCTCCACCCTGCGGGCTGTAGCCGAGCTTGAACCGGTCGACCACGGTGGCGTCGTAACCGCGCCCCCGAAGGTAGCTGCGGGCTCCCCCGGCGTCCTTCCCTTCACGGAGCCGCTCCACATAGAAGGTCACCGCCTTCTCGGTGGCATCGACCAGAACCTCACGCCGATCACGGCGCTTGGCTGCCTCGGGATCGCGCTGGAGGGTGACGTTGGCCCGGCGTGCCAGCAACTCCAGGGAGTCGGAGAAGTCGAGCCCCTGCGTCTCCTGCACCCAGGTGAACAGGTCCCCGCTCTTGCCGCAGCCAAAGCAGTGGTAGAGCCCGCGGGCGGCGTCCACCGACATCGACGGTGTCTTCTCCTGGTGGAACGGGCACACCGCCATGACGTTGCGGCCGCTTCGCTTGACCTTGGTGATCTCGGCGACCAGTTCGACCAGATCGGTGGCATCGCGGACGCGTTCGATGTCTTCCCGCCGATAGGCCATGGCGCGAGGTTACCGGCTGCCCATCACCTCAACGGGGCCGCTCAGGCGTCGAGCGCAGCGGCGAAGTGATCGACCAACCCGTCGATCGGGATGCGCACCTGCTCGGTGGTGTCGCGGTCGCGGATGGTGACCGCGTCGTCGTCCAGGGTGTCGAAGTCCACGGTCACGCAGTACGGAGTGCCGATCTCGTCCTGCCGGCGGTACCGACGACCGATCGACTGGGTCACATCCACTTCGATCGCCCACCGGCGGCGCAGCAGGGATGCCACCCGCGATGTCACCCCGACCAGGTCGTCCTTCTTGGAGAGGGGCAGAATGGCGATCTTGATCGGGGCCAGCCTCGGGTGCAGGCGCAGCACGACCCGGGCCTCACCGCTCACCTCGTCCTCGTCATAAGCATCCATGAGGAAGGCGAAGGCGGAGCGGGTCACGCCCAGCGCCGGTTCGATCACATGCGGGAAGAAGTGCTCGTCGTTCTCCTGGTCGTAGTACCGGAGGTCGGTTCCGCTGTGCTCGCTGTGGGCGCGCAGGTCGAAGTCGCCACGGTGGGCGATGCCCTCCAACTCATCCCATCCCCACGGAAACAGATACTCCACGTCGCTGGTGGCGCTGGAGTAGTGGGACAACTCGTCGGTGTCGTGGGCGCGCAGGCGCAGGTGGTCGGCGGTCATGCCCAGATCGACGAACCACTGCATCCGGGCCTCCAGCCAGTACTCGTACCACTGCTGGGACTCCTCGGGTCGGCAGAAGTACTCCATCTCCATCTGCTCGAACTCCCGGGTGCGAAAGACGAACTGACCGGGAGTGATCTCGTTGCGGAATGCCTTGCCGATCTGGGCGATCCCGAATGGGAGCCTCAGGCGCGCCGTCCGGCGCACGTTCTCGTAGTTGATGAAGATCCCCTGGGCAGTCTCGGGGCGCAGGTACACCACGGCCGCGTCCTCCTCCACCGGACCGAGGAAGGTCTTGAGCATCAGGTGAAAGGCACGGGGCTCGGTGAAGGCGCCGCGGGTGCCACAGTTGGGGCAGAGGTCCGGCTCCTCCAGCTTGTCGAGCCGGAACCGGTGGTTGCACGACGTGCACTCGACGAGGGGGTCGGTGAACGACGCCTCGTGGCCCGAAGCCACCCACACCTGTCGACTCTGCAGGATCGCCGAGTCGAGACCGACGATGTCGTCGCGGTCGCGCACCATCGCCGTCCACCAGGCTTCGCGGATGTTGCGCAGCAGTTCCGCTCCCAATGGGCCGTAGTCCCACGCTGAGCGAAGGCCGCCGTATATCTCGGACGACGGAAAGACAAAGCCGCGACGCTTCGACAGGTTGACGATGGTCTCACGGGACGGGGCGGGCATGGGGGACGATGTTACGCGGGTGAGTGACGGATAGGGAAGCCAGACGCGTCGGGAGGCCCACGTAGCGTTCGCCCTCCCC
>DATKBG010000289.1:0-7257 GCA_035514255.1 Acidimicrobiia bacterium | reverse complement strand
ATCCTGCAGCGACAGCCCGCGCTGGCGCCTGATGATGCGCAAACGGGCACCGGTCGTCTCATTGAAATCAGCGTTTGCCACGTATCCCTCCACAGGAACGAACACTCAGAGCCTACCACATGAACGCTCTGCGTGTACAGGAATTTGTCGAACCTACCGGAACCTGGAGAGTCTAGCGGCGGCGACGCTTGGGCGGTTTCGGCTGCTCCGCTGACGCGTCGGCGAACGCCCGCAGCGCCTTCTCCTGCTCGGCGGTCAGCGACCCGGGAACGGTCACGGTGACCTCCACGAGCAGATCCCCGGAACCGCGGGATCCGAGTCGTGGAAGACCCTTGCGCGAGAGGCGAATCACCGTTCCCGACTGCGTCGCTGCAGCGACGTCGACTTCCTCGGGTTCGGCCTGGTCGACGAGGGGCACCTGCAGGGTCGTTCCGAGGGCAGCCTCGGCGATACCGATAGACACCCGATGGACGAGGTCGGCGCCATGCCGTTCGAAACGCTCGTCGGGTTCGACCCGGACATCGACGTACAGGTCCCCTGGTCCCTCCCCCGGGCCCCCGGCGTGTCCCGAGCCGCTGACCCGGAGGCGATCCCGGTCGCCGATGCCAGGAGGGATCTCGACGGTCACCGTTCGATCGCCATCGACCCAGGCCCGACCCCGGCAGGTGGCACACGGATCGGTGATGACCGAGCCGCGGCCGTTGCATCGGTCGCAGGCGGCGAGCGACGTCGCGGCGCCGAACAGCGTCTGGCTGGTCACCCTGAGCCTCCCCGCGCCGCCGCAACGCTCACAACGCAGTGGCTCCGATCCGGGAGCGCCGCCACTTCCCCCGCAGCTCTCACAGCCGACCGCGGCCGGAAACTCGAGGGTGCGCTCTGCTCCAGTGGCTACCTCGGCGAGGCTCACCGAGACCGAAGCGACCAGGTCGGCGCCTCTTGGCCGACCCCCACTGTTGCCGGCGGTGCCGAAGCCACCGCCGAAGAACCGCTGGAGGAGATCCTCGACCCCGGCGAACGACGAGAAGAGGGTGCCGAAGTCGATGGTGTCGCCGCGGTCGTAGGCGGCCCTCCGCTGCGGGTCCGACAACACCTCGTATGCCTGCGCCGCCTCGCGGAACCGATCGGCTGCCGCGCCATCGCCGGGATTGGCGTCCGGATGGCTCTCGCGGGCGATGCGACGGAAGGCGCGCTTGATGTCCTGTTCGGAAGCGTCGCGCGGTACCCCCAGGGTCGCGTAGTAGTCGCTCATCGAGGTCAACCGCTCAGCGTCTCGCCGAGCGCCTCCGACACTTCCTCGACCACGCGAATCGTCCGGCGGTAGTCCATGCGGAGCGGCCCGAGGACGCCGATACGGCTCTTGGTGCCCGCTACGGCATACTGCGTCGAGACCACGGCCAGATCGTCCTGGGCGACACCGGTCTCGGGGCCGATGCGGACCGTCGTCCCCTCCTCCTGGTCGTCGAGCAGCAGCGCCACGGCAGCCTCGCGATCCAACAGCGAGAGGATGCCGTGAAGCTTCGCCAGGTCCGCCCACAGTTCGACCATGCGGCTGGTCCCGCCCACGTAGATGTCGCGCCCGCCGGCCGCCGCCGCTGCCAGGGCAGACATCGCATCCGTGACCAGCCCGACGGCAGGGGCGGGAAGGCCGTCCGTGTCGGGAACGGGCGGCTCGTCGGCGATGGGACCGCCTACGAGGTGATCGCGCAGCAGGTCCTGGACCGATGCCAGCTCGGCCGGCGTGCAGGCGGTTCCGCCCTTGAGGACGGCCTGGTGGACGCGTCCCGTGTCGGTGACCAGGATCAACAGCGCCGTCCCGGGCTCGACGCCGAGGAGGTGCAGATCGCGCAGATGGTGTCCCCGGAGGCCGGGGCCGAGGACGATGGCGGGGTACCGGGTGATGTCAGAGAGCAGGTCGCTCGTTTCCCGGAGGATCCGGCCGAGCTCGGCCTGGACCGTCGAAAAGAACGTCTCGATCTGCGACTGAGTCGCGCCACGGAGCCGACCCGGCGACAGGTGATCGACGTAATAGCGGTAGCCCCGCTCCGTGGGCACTCGCCCGGCCGAGGTGTGCGGTTGGGCGACGTAGCCGTCGGACTCGAGCACGACCAGGTCGTTGCGGACGGTGGCGCTGGAACACTCGAGGCCAGACCGCTCCAGCACGATGCGCGACGAAACGGGTGCCCCGGTATCGATGTAGTCCTCGACCAGGGCAGCCAGGATGGTCGCCTTGCGGTCATCGAGCATGTGGCGGCGCATCGTAGCAGGAAGGGGCCTTCGCCTTAGCAGTCGCGTGGTGCGAGTGCCAGGAGCGCTCGCACCGCCGCGTCGCCCAGGAGGGGCCGTCTCACGGCGATCCGGTCGCCGCGGCGGGCGAGCACCTTCGCCTCCACCAACGCGGCTCCGGCCTCCGACTCCATGAGCGCCTCGCCCGCCACCCCGGCTACGACGCCAGCCGCTCGCCGCAACCCGAGCATCACCCGCTCCACTTCGCGGCTCCACCCCGTGTGATGCTCCTCGCCGGCAACCGGGCTCCGCCCCTCGGCCACCGCCACCACGTAGCGTTCCACCCCGCGCAGGTTCCAGGACCGCACACCATCGACATGCCGGTGTGCCCCGTTGCCGAATCCGAGGTACTCGCCTTGCGCCCAGGTGATGAGGTTGTAGCGGCACACCCGACCTGGTGCGGCGAAGTTCGACGTCTCATATCGGACGAGGCCAGCCGATGCGGTGCAGGCGAGCACGACCTCGTACCGGTCTGCCCCGACGTCGTCGTCCGGCGCAGGACTCCCGCCTGCGACCCCTCGGGCCAGCGGTGTCCCCGGCTCGACCGTGAGCGCGTACGCCGAGAGGTGATCGATGCCCGAGTCGAGCGCGGTGTCCACCGACCGCTGCCAGGCCGACGCTTCCTCGGGCGGGCTGCCGAAGATCAGATCCGCGTTGACCGACGGCATCGCCTCCACGGCTCGGCGCACCGCACGCTCGGCCTCCGCCGACGAGTGCCTCCTACCCAGGTACTGCAGCACGGTGTCATCGAACGACTGCACACCCACGGAGAGGCGAGTTGCCCCGGCTGAGCGCACACCCTCGAGCCAGGCGTCGTCGAGGTCTTCCGGGTTGGACTCCACGGTGACCTCGGCCCCGGGAGCGAGGCCGACCCGATCGCGTACCGCGTCGACGACCTCGCCGATCCTCCGGGGCGGCAGGGCACTGGGCGTACCCCCACCGATGAAGAGGGCCTCCACCGGACTCCGACGCGGCGCCGCATCGATCTCCATCAGGAGTGCGGTCAGGTATCGATCGACCTCCCCCGCCTCCGCACCCTCGGTGACGGCGAAGTCGCAGTATGGGCACACCCGATGGCAGAACGGGAGGTGCACGTAGGCACCGAGCGACCCGGCGGCGGCGTCTGCCACCTCGAGGGAATCCGGTGCCGGCGCGCCGTCAGTCGGCATCGACGCGGAGGACCGCGATGAACGCCTCCTGGGGCACCTCGACGGACCCGAGCATCTTCATGCGCTTCTTGCCCTCCTTCTGGCGTTCCAGCAGCTTGCGCTTGCGGGTGATGTCACCGCCGTAGCACTTGGCAGTGACGTCCTTACGCTTCGCCTTGACCGTCTCGCGGGCGATGATCCTCGAGCCGGCGGCCGCCTGGATGGGGACGTCGAACATCTGCCGGGGGATGATCTCGCGCAGGCTCTCGACGAGCCGACGGCCGTAGTCGTACGCCTTGTCCCGGTGAACGATCGCCGAAAAGGCGTCCACCGAGACCCCGTTGAGCAGGATGTCCACCCGGAGCAGGTCTCCCACCTCGTAGCCGTCGGGCTCGTAGTCGAGTGAGGCATACCCGCGGGTCCTCGACTTCAGCTGATCAAAGAACCCGAAGACGATCTCGGCCAACGGAACCCGGTAGACCAGTTCGACGCGCTCGGGAGAGAGGTACTGCATGGTGCCGAGGGTCCCCCGATGCTCTTGCAACAGTTCCATCACCGTGCCGACGTACTCCGATGGCGTGAGGACCATCACGCGCAACATCGGCTCTCGGATCCCCGTACGCTGGGTGGGGTCGGGAAGGTCCTGCGGGCTGCGGATCTCCAACTCCTTACCATCGGTGAGCAACACGCTGTAGGCCACGGACGGAGCGGTAGCCACCAGATCCAGGTCGTACTCACGCTCCAGGCGCTCACGGACGATCTCCATGTGGAGCAGTCCGAGGAACCCGCACCGGAACCCGAACCCGAGCGCGCGCGACGACTCCGGTTCGAAGACGAGGGCGGCGTCGTTGAGTCGCAGCTTCTCCAGGGCCTCGCGCAGCCGTTCGAAATCATCGCCATCGGTGGGGAACAAGCCGCTGAACACCATCGGCTTGGGTTCGCGATACCCCGGCAGCGGAACGGAGGCGGGCCGATCCCGACGGGTGACGGTGTCGCCCACCCTGATGCGGTCGACCTCCTTGACGCCGGTGATCACATATCCGACCTCGCCTTCGCCGAGCCTCGCCACCGGCACCGCCTTGGGGGTGAGCACCCCGACCTCGTCGGCGGGTAGGTCTTCACCCGAGATCATGAACCGCAGCGGATCGCCGGTGGCGAGGACACCATCGGTGACCCGCAGGTAGCAGACCACCCCGCGGTAGGGGTCGTAGTAAGAGTCGAACACGAGGGCGCGCAGGGTGTCGACCTCTGCGGGCGATGGCGCAGGCAAGCGTTCGACGATGGCCTCGAGGAGATCGTCGACGCCCTCTCCGGTCTTCGCCGACACCCTCAGCACCTCGTCGACCGACACGCCGAGGACCCCGGCCACTTCGGCGGTGACCCGGTCAGGGTCAGCCGCGGGAAGGTCCACCTTGTTGATCACCGGCACGATCTCGAGGCCCCCTTCGATGGCGAGGTAGGCGTTGGCCAGGGTTTGCGCCTCCACTCCCTGGGCGGCATCGACGAGGAGGATCACCCCCTCGCAGGCGGCGAGACTGCGCGAGACCTCGTAGGAAAAGTCGACGTGACCGGGGGTGTCGATGAGATTGAGGATGAACTCGTCGCCGTTGGGGCGCCGATAGTCCAGACGGACCGCCTGGGCCTTGATCGTGATGCCGCGCTCACGCTCGAGGTCCATGGAATCGAGCACCTGCTCGCGCATCTCGCGTTCGGTCAGGGCACCGGTGCGCTCGAGCAGACGGTCGGCGAGCGTCGATTTGCCGTGGTCGATGTGCGCGATGATGCAGAAATTGCGGATGCGTGAGCGGTCCGGCACGATTCTCCGGAGGGACGGCGGCACATTGTACCGTCGCTCCCGGGCCTGCTATCGTGCCGCATTCCCCCACCCCGATGGGTGTTTCACCATGGCCAACATCGAATCACAGAAAAAGCGCAACCGTCAGACGGTCAAGCGCCATGCCCGTAATCAGACGGTTCGCACCGAACTGAAGACGCGGGTCAAGGCCGTCCTCACCGCCGCTGACGCCGGCGACGCCGAGGCCACCGAAACGGCCCTGCGTCGCGCCCAGAAGCGCATCGACACCGCCGCCGCCAAGGGAGTCCTGCACCCCAACACGGCGAACCGGAAGAAATCGCGGCTCGCCAAGCGCGCCAACCAAGCGCGCGCCTGACCCCCACCCAACCCCATGGCTGACGATCCGATCTGGCTGACGCCTTCGGCACACCGCAAGCTGGTCGAGGAGCTCGAAGAGCTGACGACCGAAGGGCGCCGACTCGTCTCTGAGCGCATCGCCGAGGCGCGCTCACACGGCGACATCCGCGAGAACGCCGACTACGACGCCGCCAAGAACGAACAGGGCCTGATGGAGGCGCGGATCCGCACGATCGAGTCGATCCTGCACACCGCCGTCGTGCAGGAAGTGGAGGACGGTGACACCGTGACGGTTGGATCAGTGGTCGAACTCAAGCGTGAGGACGGGGGCGAGATGCGGGTCTTCGTCGCCACCCAGGAGAACCGGGTCGACGGCTACATCCTGGCGTCACCATCGAGCCCCCTCGGCGCTGCCCTGCTCGACGCCCGGGTCGGCGACACCGTCTCGTACGAAGCCCCCGGCGGCATCTTCAGCGTCGAGATCGTCTCGATCGCGCCTTTTGAGGCGTAGGGCGCGATTCGCAATTCGCAATTCGCAAGAACCCCCACCCCGCACCCTCGCTACTCGCTCCTGGCCACTGGCTCAGCCATACCATCTCGCCAGGGCCACCGTGAGTCGCTCCAGCATCGGGCGGTGGGTCGGCTCGGGTTCCGTCTTGAGGGTGATGTCAGCTCGGGCCAGTGCGTGCAACGCCCGGTGGAGATCGTCTTCGGACACCGACGACCGGGCCTGCCACGCCTTCTTGTTCGGGTAGTAGTCGGGGCCGCCACCCGCCCAACCGGCGAACTCGGCGAGTGACCCGGCGGCGGAGGCGAGCGCCTTGCGCTTCAGGTCTGCCTCGATGACGGAGAGCAGCACCAGCGGGTGGCCGTGGGTGAGGAAGGCCGACAGTCTCCTGAGGGCGGTGCCCACATCCCCGCTCGACAGCGCATCGACGTACAGGTACGCCGGCTCTTCAGGACGGTTCTTGAACCGACCGACCACCTCGTCGGCGGTGATCGGGCCCGACACTGCAACCAGCTGATCCAGCGCTCCGGCGAGTGCCCCGACGTCACTGCCGAACCTCTGGAGGAGCGCGGTCGCTGCCGCCGGCTCGAGACGCATCCGTCGCTCTCGGGCCATCTCGCCCAGACGCGACATCATGTCGCGCTCGGTGAGCGCCTTGACGGAATACACCTCGCCTTCGGCCTTGGCCAGTCGCGAAATCGGAGCCGGCGTGGCGCCGATGGCCACCACGACCACCGCCACCTGCTCCGGATCCACGGTCGCCAGGAGCTCGGCGATCACCTCACCCTCGTGCTTGAGCAGGTTCTGCGCATCGACCACGACGACGCCGACGATGCCGCCGAACAGTGATCCACTCTGCAGGGTTGGCACCAGCCGTTCCACCTCGGGCCGCAGCCCGGATTCCTCAGCCTGCTCCCCGGAGGCGCGGCCGGGGATGTCGAAGCGGTCGATCGACGACACATCGGCAGCGGCGAGGATCCGGTGGGCCCGCTCGACCATGTCATGTCGTTCGCCGGCCGATGCCTCTTTGCGACCCTGGATGAGATAAAGCCGCTTCACGGCACCGACGCTAGCGCCGGTGATCGGTCGAGCAGGATCGTGATCGTTCCCTCCAGGTCGGTGCGCCGGACCACTGCACCGCCGCCTGCGAGGACGCCGATCACGTC
>DATKBG010000288.1:0-7064 GCA_035514255.1 Acidimicrobiia bacterium | reverse complement strand
GGAGGTGATGGCGCCCAGCGGCGGAACCCTGTCCGCGGAGGCCGGCAAGGCTTCGCAAGACGCCGCCCCCTCCGAGGGTGAGGCCGCCCTCACCAATCTGCTGGTCTTCGTGGACGACTACTTCGCCATCCGCAAACACCGGAACGTCGTCTTGCGGGAGATGGTTGAGCGGGTGGCCGATCTCCCGCCGGGAAACTCCCCCAGGGCGTCAAGGTCCAGACGCGATCCACGAAGAACCCGGTGATCACGCTGGAGTACATCGTCCCCACGACGTAGAGACCGGACCGTGTGCGGTCCGGGGGCGCGACGCGGAGCCGGTGATCGAGGCGCTCGGGGAGCGCGAGCGGGCCCGGCACCGGATTCGAATCAAGGCGCGGGAGCCCTGGAAGTGGGGTTTCACCGAGGTGGTGATGGAGCTCGACCGGCGGTAACGGCTGGTCGGGCTGCGTTCCGAGGACGGGTCGGCGGCCTGGTCCGAGTACCGATTCGAGGGATGGCACCGCCGCGGCCGCCGGGCGCCCGAGACCTTCCGCGTTCCCAGCCCGCTCCCCGACACTTGGTGGGAGAGCCCGGCGGAGGATCCCTGACGGGCGTTCCGCCACCAGTAGCCGATCGCGCCGAGGACCTCATTTCCCGGACAGCGTCGCTACATTCACTGAAGAGTCGTTGGGGACAGAGGCCCGACGCTGCGTTCGGTCCGTCACCTCTCGATTCGCTGGACGGCGCTCGATGCGCCACAGCCCATGTTGATGTTCGGATCGATTTCGACGGCAAAGCTGGCGCCGGACTCGACCCGGAAGCCGTCGCCGAGAACGACCTTGTCACCGGCGTGGAAGATTACGTCGCCGCCGAACAGCACCGCATACTCCTCGGATTCGACGCTGTTCTCCGCCCAGTAGTCCACGACGCCGCTGTCGGTGGTGAAGCTCGGGTCCTGGTTGATGGGGAGGGCACAGAAGATATTGACCTGGATGCAGTCATTGTCCATCGACGGCATGGAGTCGGTGACTTCCAGGCAGGCGTCGATCCAGCCCACCGAATTCGCTGTCACGCTCGGATTGGGGATGGTGGTCGAATTGACGCTGAAGGTGGCGCCGCTCTGGCCGATGAGAGTCCAGTCGAAGGTGTACGGAGGCACGCCGCCGTCGGCGGCCGGATCGCCGCCGATCACCACGCTGCCGCCGACGGTGACGTCGCGAGACTCTCCCGGGAAGGCGCGTACGAACGGTGGCTCGAGGACCGTGATCTTGTAGTCCTCCACCTCGCCGTCGGGGGCGCTGCCGGTGGGGTTCATGGCGACGGAGCTCACCCGCGCCCGGAGAAACGTGGTACCCGCCGGAGCCCAGTCCGGCACGATGATCGACACGCTGCTCACGCCCGCCGGGACATTTTCTTCTTCCACAAGTCGATCAAACTCGCTCCAGTTCCCGTCCTGGTCGCGGTCCAGCCACAGACGCAAGAACGCCGCCGGTTCGGAGACCGTCACTTCCACCTCGGTCGACTGACCCGGCACGAACGGATCGAGGAACGCCAGGCCGTCGTCGAGGTTGTCGCCGTTGGCGTCGGGATCGGGCAAGCCATCTCCTTCAGCCGAGGAGCCGGTTCCCAGGAACAGCGTGCTGACGCGGTGGCGAGCACCGTCGTCCGCCGCCAGCGTCGGGTAGGGCCAGGGGGCGTCGCCGAAGTCGAGCACCGGGTCGGGCACGCCTATCGACTCCACCGCGCCGATGTCGCAACCGGCGGTGGCGTCGCCGGTGCCGTCCTGCGGCCTCGAGACGCCGCGCTGATCGGTGGCCTCGCAGGATGTTCCGCCGGAGCCGGGAGTCGCCGGGTTGCCGCTGTCCAGCAGCAGACTGCCGGCGAGCGGGTGCATGGTGTCGGTCGGGCCGCCGTTGTCGGCGAGGATGTCCAGCTCCGGATCGACGTTCAGGATGTTGCCGGTGGTATCGCCGGTGATGGTGCAGTCGGTGGTGTCGGCAATCAGGTTGTAGCCCTCGGAGACGATGTTGGTGCCGGTGTCGCAGGGCCCGGTGAGCACCGAGTTGCGCATCGTCACCGTTTCCCCCGTGCGGGCAAAGATCGTCGAGTTGTGCAGGGCCAGCAGCCCCCCGCCGAGGCTTTCAAATGTGCCCGCGCCATCGTTGACGATGATGGTCGAGTTGCGGATGGTCGTGGGGCCGAAGATCTGGATGACGCTATCGGCCTCCGCCAGCAGACTGTCCTCGATATCGAGGCTTCCGGTCGTGATCACGCTGCTCAGGAGCTGTTCGGTGACGTTGGTCAAGGTCGTCCTCAGCACGTCTACGTTGCGCTCCCCAGAATTTCCGATTTTCAACGCCCCGCGCGGCGAGTTTCGAACCTCGGTGTCGGCGATCGTGGCGTCGACCGCGGCGCTGTGATCCCCAAAGTTGATCACCCATCCATTACCGACGTCAGCCGCGTTGGTGCCGTCGAGCAGGCAGTTGGTCACCTCGAGCGTGAGCGGAATCGAGCCGTGGAACCACAGCGACGGCATCCGCGTCCCCGCCGGCAGCACCTCCACGCTGACGTCGTCGAGGGTGATGACCGCCGCCGCGCCACCGGTGGGCTGTAGGTCCATGAAGAAGGTCACCGGGCTGTCGATGGTCCACGACAGCGAGCTCGCCGCAAGACCGACGCCAGTGTGCCGGATGAGGGAGTTCAAACCGCCGTTGCCGTCGTACGGCAGGACTGTCAGATCGTGGAGGACGAGCACGCTGCCGTCCTGGCCCTCGACCAGTTGGCCGATCTGGCCCTGGATGGTCTCATCGGCCGGATCCAGAGTCATGGAGGCCAGGCTCAGATCGACCCCGGTCGAAACCAGAAACATCCTGTTCATGGCCGAGGCATCGATGGTGGTGTCCGCGGTGCCGGCGCCGGTGACGGTCAGGTTGTCGGTGACGTCCAGGTCGCCGTCGGCGTCGCCACCCGAGTCGGGCGGAATCGTCAGCACGTAGGTGCCGGCCGGGACCTGGATGGCGTCGTCGCCGAACAGGGCGTTGGCCTCCATCACCGCCGCCCGGAGGGTGCAGGCACCGCCGGCCGTGGCGCAGACCCCGTTGCCGGCGATCGCGTCCACCTCGTCGGCGATCGAGTCGACGTTGAAGGTGGCCGCGCCTGCCGCTCCGGCCGACAACGCCGCGACCACGGCGACGACGAAAAGGTAGTTCCGATTCGGCATGGGGGTTCCCTCCGATGGATGCACCATTGAGCTCCGGCGTGGACTGCCTTCGTAGACCGCGCTGACTCCCGCTTTCCCCCCCTCCAACGACATCCGGGTCCGAATCGGCTCACGGATCCCACAAACTGCGGCCCACGCTCTACAATCCAGGAGCCGCGACTACGATCTAGGAGCTACGCCCCCCCATGGACGCCACCGGCGAGATCACCCGCTTGCTCGACCGTATGGGCGAACCCGGCGCCGAGTCGGCGGAGGTCCTGGACGAGCTGATGCCGCTGGTCTACGGCGAGCTCAAGACCCTGGCGCACAACAACCGCTATCGCTGGCATGGTCGCCTGAGCTCCGGTACCACCAGCCTGGTGCACGAGGCCTACGCCCGACTGGCGCGCGGTGAGGGCGCTGAGTGCGACACTCGCAGTCAGTTCTTCGCTCTGGCTTCGCGGGTGATGCGCTCGATCCTGATCGACAACGCCCGCTGGCACTCGCGGCAGAAGCGCGGCGGCGCCGCGGTCCCCGTTTCGACCTCGGAGGTGCAGATGGTCTCCGCCGAGCGCTCCGAGGAACTGCTGGCGCTGGATGAAGCGCTGGGGCGTCTCGAGACCGACCGGCCGGACCTGGCGCGGGTGGTCGAGTGCCGGGTCTTCGGCGGCCTGACGATCCCGGAGGCGTCGGACGCGCTGGGTGTTTCGCCGGCCACGATCAAACGCCGCTGGTCGCTCGCCACGGCCTGGCTCTATCGCCAACTGCAGGAGGGCTGATACGGCCGTGCTCGACTCCAACCCGGACTTCGCCGCCCGGCTCGAGGAGGTTCTTGGCGAGGCTCTCGACCTCGACGCCGAGGCCCGCCCCGACTTCCTCGATGAGGCCTGCGACGGCGACCCCGACCTGCGGCGGGAGGTCGAGGCCGTGCTGGCGATCCGCGGCGAGGCGGGCGTCTATTTCGACGGCCTGTCGGCCGCCATCTCGGCGTCGAGCTCCCTCGAGCTGGCCAGCGCCGCCGCTCCCAAGGTCGAGATCGGCCCGTATCGCACGACAGGGGTGCTCGGCAGCGGCGGCATGGGAGTCGTCTACCGGGCGCGGCGCGTCGATGGCGAGTTCGACAAGCAAGTCGCCCTCAAACTGCTGCACCTGGATATGCACACGCCGCAGGCTCGGGCGCGCTTCCTGGCCGAGCGCCAGATCCTGGCGCGGCTGGAGCACCCCGGCATCGCTCGCCTTTTCGACGGCGGGGTCACCGACGAGGGCCGGCCCTACTTCGTCATGGAGCTGGTCGAGGGGCGACCGCTCACCGACTACTGCCGCCACCATCAACTCCCGCTCGAAGCCACGCTCGACCTCTTCCGCGACGCCGTCGACGCAGTCTCCTACCTGCACCGCAGCCTCGTGGTCCACCGCGACCTCAAGCCTTCGAACATCCTGGTCGACGCCTACGGCCGGGTCAAGCTGGTCGACTTCGGCATCGCCAAACTGATCGGCGAGGCCGCCGACGCTGACCTGACGCTCACCGGTCAGCGGCTGCTGACGCCAAGCTACGCCGCCCCCGAGCAGCTTACCGGCAGCGCCATTACCACGGCCACGGACGTCTACGGCCTGGGGATGGTCCTGTACCAGTTGCTGACCGGGCGCTTCCCGCACGAACCGGGCGACTTGCCCCCGAAGACGGACCTGCGCGACAGCACCACCGCCCCCAGCGTCGCCCTTCGCGACGCCGCGGCGCCGACGCCGATCGCCTGGCGACGGGTCGCCGGCGACCTCGACAACATCTGCCTCAAAGCGCTGCGGCACGAACCCGACCGCCGGTACGCCTCGGCGGAACAGCTGGACGCCGACCTCGGGCGCTACCAGCAGGGCCTGCCGGTCTCGGCCCGGCCCAGTACCCTGCGCTACCGCGCCACGCGCTTCGTCCAGAGACACCGCGCCGCAGTGGCGGTCGCTGCCGGAGTGCTTCTGCTCCTGACCGGCGGGCTGGTGCGCGAGCGAACCCTGCGCAACCAGGCACAGGAGCAGACCGCCCGCGCCGAAGCGGTCTCGTCGCTGCTCGGCGGTCTGATCTCCTCCGCCGATCCGGCCAACGCCCGCGGCCGCGAGGTGACGGTGGCCGAAGTCGTCGACAGAGCCCAGGAAGCCCTCGACGCCAATCCGGATCTGGCCGACCAGCCCCAGGTCGAGGCGCAGGTGCGTCTGGTCCTGGGCCGCACCTACAGCGCCCTGGGGCGGCTCGACGATGCCCGCCGTCAGTTCGATCGCGCCATCGAGCTGGGCGGCGGCATCGGCGCCACCGACGACACCACGCTCAAAGCCGCGGAAAGATTGGCGTTGCTGCTGAGGGACTCCGACCCCGAGCGCGCCCAGGCGATCCTGAGGCGGGTGGTGGCGCGGCGCAGCGAATCGCTGGGGCCGGCCCACGACCTCACTCTCGAAGCCACCGCCAGCCTGTCGCGGGTGCTACGCAATCCGGCGCACTACGCCGAGGCTGAATCGCTGGATCGCGAGATCCTCGAGCAGCGACGCGCGACGCTGGGCCCGGATCATGCCAGGACTCTGCGCGCGGTCAACAGCCTGGCTGGAACGCTCTTCAACACCCAACGCTACGAGCAGGCGGCGGAGCTGTACCGCGACGCGCTGACCCGATCGCGAGCGACCCTCGGCCCCGACCACCCGGACACCCTACGCCTGGGCGGCAACCTGGCCGCCACCTACTCGGTGCTGGGTCGCTACGGTGACGCGGAAGCGATCCAGCGCCAAGTGCTCGCGACCCGCGTACGGGTGCTGGGGGAGAATCACGTCGATACCGGTCTGTCGCTGCACAACCTGGGCATGGTGTTGCTGCGCCAGGCCCACTACGACGAGGCCGAATCCGTCTTCCGGCGTGCCGTCGACGCACGCACCGAGGGCAGCACGGGCGGGGCTTTGTACTCCCAGAGCTACCTCGCCGACACCCTGCGCGAACTTGGCCGCGCCACGGAGGCCGAAGAGGTCTATCTGCAGACCTTGAAGGAGCAGAAGCGGCACTTTGACGCCGACTTCCCCGACATCTGGCGCACGACGCTGGGCCTGGCCGAGCTGCGTGTGCAGCAAGGCGATCGGGCCGAGGCCACTAAGCTGGCGCAACAGGCGATGGACAACTTCCGTCGCATCTATGGAGAAGAGCACCCGCAGGTTGCATCGTGCCTGGTCCTTCTCTCGCGAATCGCGATGGAAGGCCGCGACTTCGACGAGGCGTCTCGGCTCGCCGAGCGCGCCGTCGCCGTGGTGACCGCCGACCTTCCCGACGATCATCCGGCGGTAGTCGACGCCCGGTTGCACCGGGCGCAGGTGCGCATGGCAGCGAGCGGCCACTAAGTGGGTGGCACGCCGTGGGACCTATCATTACCCATGGGCTGCGCCAGGGGAGCAGATCCAATCTGCTACGATTTTCCTTCTAGCCGAGAGGAGAAAGTCATGACCATCTTGACCGATATCCGCCAGCAGCTCTCCGGCGGTGCCCTGGATGGAGTGGCGCGGCAGATCGGCGCCGACCGGTCTGCGACCGACCGTGCCGTCGGAGCGGCCCTTCCGGTCCTGATCGGCGGCCTGGCGCGCAACGCGAGCCAATCTCCCGAGGCCGCGAGCTCCCTCGCTCGGGCGCTCGAGCGGGACCACGACCCGTCCCTCCTCGAGTAGCTCGGAGGAGCGCTCGGGGGCGGTGGCGGTGGCGGTGGCTTCGCCGCCGGGCTCGGCTCCCGGGCACTGCCCCCACGGCTCTGTGCTGGTGATCGATCGGCATCGCTGATCGTCCTCTCTTCTTGGCGTGAGCGGTAGGGTGGGCCTTGGCCCACCAGCCCGCCCCGGTGGGCCAAGGCCCACCCTACTCGTGCTCATGGGG
>DATKBG010000287.1:0-3499 GCA_035514255.1 Acidimicrobiia bacterium | reverse complement strand
TGACGGACCACCGGCTCATCGAGTCCGGTGAGGGGCCGAAGATCGTCGTCCCAGTGCGGATTGGGGAGGAACCGGACATCGAACAGCAGGTCGAGAACCCTGGGCACCCCGTGCTTGAAGCCGAAGGACTGGACTTCGATGCGGAGCGTGTTGTCGCCGCCGAGGTCGGCGAGCATCGTCTGAACGTGAGCGCGCAGGTCGTGGACTGTGCGCCCCGAGGTGTCGATCACCAGATCAGCCTGTGCCCGCATCGGCGTGAGGGCCTCGCGTTCGCGAGCGATCGACTCCTCCAGCGTGCTCCCCTCCACCGGATGGGGGCGGCGGGTCTCCTCAAAGCGTCGCACCAGAACGCTGTCTTCGGCGTCGAGGAACAACACCCGGGTCTCGATCCCTCCGGATCTGATCGCCTCGAGCTCGTCGGACAACGCGGCGAAGTCGAGCCCGCTACGGGCGTCCACCACCGCCGCCACCCTGTCGCGGCCCCGGTCCGGCCGCATGGCGCGGTCCACGACACCGCCGACCATCTCGGCGGGGACGTTGTCGACCACGAACAGCCCCAGATCCTCGAGCGCCTTGGCGGCGAGAGAACGCCCGGCCCCCGACATACCGGTGATGATGACCAGATGCGCCGTCATGCGTCTCCCCGCGGTCTGGAGGGTTGGTCTCCCACGAGGAGGGCGTGGAGGTCGGTGGCGACCCTCGCCGGAACCACACTGGCGAGTTCGTCCACGGTGGCCTCCCGCATGCGCTTTATCGACCCGAAGCGTCGCATGAGCGCTTTCCTCCTCTCGGGACCGATTCCCGGAACGTCGTCGAGGACGGACCCCACCATACGACGGCTGCGCAGCGTCCTGTGGTAGCCGACGGCGAAGCGATGTGCCTCGTCGCGGATCTGTTGGAGCAGGTGCAGCGCGGGCTCCCCGCGAGGGATGCGGAGCGGCTCAGGTCGGCCCGGCACATAGACCTCCTCGAGGCGCTTGGCGAGTCCGACCACCGGTATGTCGAGGCCGAGGGTGGCGAGTACCGACACGGCGCGGCCCAGCTGCCCGGCTCCTCCGTCCACGAGTAGGAGCGACGGCGGATAGGCGAACGAACCGCGTTCCTCCGCCGGCTGGCGACGCTCGGCGAGGTGAGCGGTCAGGCGCCGGGTGAGCACTTCCTCCATCGCCGCAAAGTCGTCCTGGCCGGAGACGCTGCGCACCTTGAACCGGCGATAGTCGCGTCGCTTGGGCAGCCCGTCCTCCATCACCACCATCGAACCCACCGTGTCGGTGCCCTGGATGGTGGAGATGTCGTACGCCTCGATGCGCAGCGGTGGCTCCGGCAGGTCCAAACGCTCCTGGAGGTTTCTCAGGGCGGCGGCGCGGGCGTTGTGGTCGGAGGCTCGCTTGAGGCGGTGGCGCTGGAACTCCTCCTCGGCATTGCGGCGGGCCGTCTCCATGAGCCGGCGCTTTGCTCCCCGGCGCGGGACGCGCAGCGACACCCCATTCCCCCGGCGGTGTGCGAGCCATGCCTCCCAGATGTTCGGGTCATCGGGGAGCTCCGCTACCAGTACCTGCTTCGGAGGCTGACCGTCTCCGTAGGCATCCTCGATCATCCGACCGATCAGATCGGCGGTGGACAGATCCTCGACCTTGTCGACGATCGATGCCCGGCGTCCCACCACCCGCCCATGGCGAACCGTGAGCACCACCAGCGCCGCCTCCAGGTCGTCTTCGGCGACGGCGAAGAGGTCGAAGTCCTCGCGGTTCGACGACACGACCTCCTGGGTAGCCAGCGCCCGTTCCACCGCGGCGATGCGATCGCGAACCCGTGCCGCCCGCTCGAACTCGAGCGCCTCCGAGGCCTCCTGCATCTCGGTCTGGAGCGTGGCCACCATGTCGTCGCTGTCCCCATCGAGGAAGCGGGCCAGACCCTCGACATACCCGTCGTAGTCGGCACGGTCGACCGCACCGACGCAGGGGCCCGAGCAGCGCTCGATGTCGAAGAGCAGGCACGGGCGCCCCCGCGCCTCGTGGCGACGGAACTTGGTGTCGGAACAGGTACGCACCGGGAAGGTCCGCAGCACCAGGTCGAGTGTCTGTCGGATGGCGTAGGCATGGGCGTACGGCCCGAAGTAGCGATTGCCCTTGCGGTGACGCCCGCGCACCACCGCGGCGCGGGGCCACTCGTCGGTGTCGGTGAGGACCAGGAAGGGATACGACTTGTCGTCGCGGAGTCGGATGTTGAACCGGGGCGCGTGCTGGTGGATCAGCGTGTACTCGAGCATGATCGCCTCGACCTCGTTGGCGGTGGAGATCCACTCCACCGACCCCGCCCCTTCGAGCATGGCGCGCGTTCGCATCTCGTGATCACCGACGAAGTAGCTGGTGACGCGCTTGCGCAACGACTTGGCCTTCCCGACATACACCACCGCGCCATGGTCGTCGCGGAACAGGTAGGCGCCGGGGGCGTCGGGGATCTCGTTGGGAGAGGGCCGCTCGACCATGGGACGAGTGTACGAACCGGCCGGGGCCGTGCCCGCCGCTCAGCGCCATCACATCAAGCCGCCGTGGACCCGATAGAGGAGCACCGGGGCCCGGAGGCGCGCTCGGACTGCCCGACGCCTACGGAGATCCGCGAGGTCAGCTCTTCCCCGTCCAGCTCTTCCGGCCGGTGAACGGCTCGCGGCGGTCGCCGCCTGTGGGGTGCCGGAGGATCTCGAAGGGGCCTTCGCCGGCATCGATCCACGACCCGCCGGTCCCGCTGACCTGCATCTTCCACTGGGCCTGACAGTTGCACGGGCCGTGCCCGCCGCAGCCGTTGGCCTCGCAGTCGATCGGTGTCAGGTCGACCTGGATCTCCAGGTCGTGCTTCAGGTCACCCTCGATGTGGGCGGTAACCCGCTCGGTCGTCGGATAGACGGCGACGGGCACGATCTGCCCGGCGTCGATCTCGACGTCGTTCTCGATCGAGACCAGCAGGTTGTCCCGCTCCAGAGCGTCGCTGGCGTGGTCGTCCTCGGAACGCTCGTAGGTGACCCGATCCCTCTCTGCATGGTCGTGCCCATCCCACGGCGGCCGGGGCACCGGGCCCTGCCCGTCCCCGGCGCGGGGCGACCGCTCCAGCTCGTCGGGGTCGGTCCCGGTCATGTCGGCCACCCCGGTGAACAGGTTCCCCGGACCCATGATCCACCCGCCGATGAACCCGAAAGCGTTCAGCTCCACCGGGCACGGGTCGCCGGCGTCGTTGGTGCACTCGTGGGTGGCCAGCACGTGGAGCTGGCTCTCGGCCTGCACGCTGTAAAGGTTCTTGTACTCCGGGCAGCCCGGCTCGAGCGTGATGTCGACGTCGGTGATCTCCCGGTGGTACAGGTGAGCGGCCACCTCCGGGGGCTCCTCGCCCTGGGCCCGCTGCCAGTACCCGTCGTCCGAGGCCAGGTCGGCCTGCTCGGTGGGGTCGCCCAGCCCCTGCATCCAGTCGAGCCTTCCCGCCGGGCCACTGCGGGCCGAGGTGTTGG
>DATKBG010000286.1:0-8537 GCA_035514255.1 Acidimicrobiia bacterium | reverse complement strand
GCGGGTGGCCATCGACATCAGATTCATGTTCGAAGCCATGTAAATACCCCTACCGGGTGAGTGCCCCTGCCAGCTGCGTGGCGAGTCTACCCCCCGGCGACCTTTATGAAAGAGGGAGAGGCGCGATTCGCAATTCGCAATTCGCCATTCGCCATTCGCGGCTAGCCAGCGAAGGGAGTGGCCGAGGACAGGAGACTGGTAGCTGGTAGCCCGTAGCCGGTAGCCGGGCCCTACTCCTCAAAGAACAGGCCGAGCTCGCGCTGGGCGCTCTCGGGCGAGTCACTCCCGTGCACGAGGTTCTCGCCTATCTCGGTAGCGAAGTCGGATCGCAAGGTCCCCGGCGAAGCATCGAGGGGGTTGGTCGCGCCCATCAGCCTGCGAACCACCTCGATGGCGTTGGGGCCAGACCATTCCATGGCGACGACCGGGCCGCTGGTTATGAACGACACCAGATCGGCGTAGAAGGGCTTCCCCTCGTGTTCTCCATAGTGCTGCTCGGCCATGCCCCGGTCGATCGTCAGCAAACGCATTTTCTCCAGAGTGAGGCCCTTGCGTTCGAGGCGCCCGATCACCTCTCCCACAAGGCGACGCTGGACCCCGTCGGGTTTGACCATCACGAAAGTGTGTTCCATGAGTCCGGGATGGTAGAGGCCCCTCGCGGCTGACCCGCCAACCGTGAGTGTGGTCCCCTCGCCCCTCGCCCGGCGCCCCTCGCTACTCGCTACTCGCACGGAGCGCTCTTCGAGCTTCGCCTACGAGGGCGATCGACCCGGTCACCAGGATCGGCGTCCCGGGGCCGCCGGCGATGGTCAGGGCATCGAGGACTGAGGGGGCAACCACCACAGGCACCCGCAGGGACTCGCGTACCTCGGCGGCTATGGCTTCGGGCGCCCCCGCCCGTGTCGACGACGACGCCGTCGACACGACCGACAGGACGATCGGCTCCAGAGCAGCCAGCATCCCCGCCACATCCTTGTCGGTCATCGCGCCGAAGACCAACGTCCAACGGGTCGTCGGATGCTCCTCGCGTAGAGCCGCCACCAGAGCTGCCATCCCGCCCGGGTTGTGAGCGCCGTCGACGAGGGTCGGCGGATCCTCGCGAACCAGTTCCATGCGCCCGGGAACGGTGATCGTCGCCGCCACCTCTCGTATCGCCCCCTCGTCGACTGCCCGACCGAGCAGCGCCTCAGTAGCTGCGATCGCAATGGCGAGATTGTGCACCTGATGGCGGCCGCGGAGCCGCGTCCCGATATCCGTGTAGCGCTCGTGGACGCCCTCGACATCGAAGACCCATCCGGGGTCGACAAACCGAACATCCTCGGTGCCGAAGTCGATGCCGTAGCGGAGCAACCGGGCGTCGCGGTCGCTGACGAGACGCTCGGCCACTTCCGCCACCGGACTCTCCAGATGGCCGGCCACGAGGGTCGCGCCCTCGTCGAGAATGCCCACCTTGTGCTCGGCGATCGCCTCGACGGTATCGCCGAGGATCCCGGTGTGGTCGAGCGACACGCCGGTGAGCACCGTCACCTCGCTCCGGCCGACGTTGGTGCTGTCGTCGCGTCCTCCCAGACCGGCTTCCATCACGGCCACATCGACCGCACGGTCGGCGAACCACGAGCAGGCGAGCGCGGTCAACACCTCGAACTCCGTCGCCGGATCGCCGGTCCGGTCGGCGACCACATCGGCGATGGACACCACCTCGCCGGCCACCGCAGCGAAGTCTTTGGGACGCATTGCGGTCGTACCGAACAGAAACTGGTCCTCGACCACCTCGAGCTGAGGCGAAGTGAACGCCCCCGCCTTGAGCCCCTGGGCGCCGATGAGGGCGGCGACCATACGCGCCGTCGACGTCTTCCCGTTGGTGCCGACGACCCTGACTATGGGGTACCCCAGGTGGGGATCGGCGAGGGCGTCGAGCAGCGCCAGCACCCGCTCGCGTCCCGGTTTGAATCCGTGGCTCTGCCGGGCCTTCACGGCAGCCACTGCGTCGTCGTAGGACAAGGTCACCCGAGGTCGGCGATCTGGCCCGTCAGCGCATCGACCGTCGCTTCCATCTCGGCCACCTTCCGGCGCTCCTTGGCAATGATCGCCTCGGGTGCCTTGGCGATGAACTCGTCGTTGCTCAGCTTGGCGCGACTCCGCTCCAGGACGGTGGTGAGGTCGGCGAGTTCCTTCGACAGCCGTGAGCGCTCGGCATCGACGTCGACGAGGCCGTCGAGTGAGATGAACCCCTGCACCTCACCAGCGACGATGCGGGTGTGCCCCTGTTCCGCCGGCGCATCCAGCGCCTCCATCGAGACGGCGGCGATCGAGGCGAGCTGCTGCACCCACCAGTCGGTCACCCAACCGGCCGGGTCGTAGATCCCGACGGCGAGCTCGCGACGCGGAGCCAGGCCGTGGTCGGCCCGGAAGCGGCGCACTCCGACGACGAGGTCCCGAAACATATCGAATCCCGGCGGTTCATCGACGACCGGTGGAGTCGGCCAGGCGGCGGTGGCGATGAACCCCTCACCCACCAGGTGCGACCACAGCTCTTCGGTCACGAACGGCATCACCGGGTGGAACAGTTTGAGGATGTCGCGCAGCACCGCTCCGAGCGTTGCCAGCGTGCCATCATCTCGCCCGTCGCGCAGCGGAGCCTTCGCCAACTCGAGGTACCAGTCGAACGCCTCGGACCAGGCGAAGGCGTAGGCCGCGTCGTAGGCCTCGCTGAACTTGTAGGCGTCGAGCAGTTCGTCGACCCGCCTGACGGTGGCGGCGAGTCGGGCGAGAATCCATTGTGCCTCGGGGCGGGGATCCTCGGGATAGCCGCCGTCCGGCGCCACCGACCCCTCCCCGATGTGGCCGATGACGAACCGAGTGGCGTTCCACAACTTGTTGCCGAAACGACGCGCCGCCTCCACCCACTCGTCCTGGTAGGGCACGTCCTGACCGGCGGCAGCTGCCTGGATCAGTGCCAGCCGCAGCGCATCCGCCCCCTGTTGCTCGGCGACCTCCAGCGGATCGACCGCGTTGTTGAGCGACTTGGACATCTTGCGGCCGTCCGGGGCCCGCACCAGACCGTGAATCACCACGTCGGGAAACGGCTTCTCCCCGGTGAGATGCAGCCCGAGCTTGATCATGCGAGCCACCCAGAAGAAGATGATGTCGTAGCCGGTGACCAGCGCCGCGTTCGGATAGAAGGTCCGGAAGTCGTCGGTCTCTTCCGGCCACCCGAGGGTCGAGAATGGGAACAGAGCCGACGAAAACCAGGTGTCGAGCACGTCCTCGTCCTGATGGAGGTCGGTCGAACCGCAGCCGCAGCGCTCCGGCGCTTCCATGGCCACGATCACCTCGTCACAGGCGTCGCAGTACCACGCGGGGATCCGGTGCCCCCACCAAATCTGGCGCGAGATGGTCCAGTCGCGCAGGTTCTCCATCCAGTTGCGATAGAAGTTCTCCCAACGCTTCGGAACGAAGCGAATCTCGCCGCGCTCGACCGCGGCCAGTGCTGGCCCCACGAGCGGCGCCACCTGCACGAACCACTGCAGCGACAGATAAGGCTCGATGACGGTGTCACAGCGATAGCAGTGACCGACCGAGTGTGCGTGCTCGGTGACCGAGACCAAGACACCCGCGGCAGCCAGCGCCTCCTTGACCGCAGCCCGGGCATCGTCGCGATCCAGACCGGCGAAGCTCCCGGCCAGCTCCGTCATCATGCCGGCCTCGTCGATGGCGACGAGGGGATCGAATCCGTGCCGCTCTCCGATCTCGAAGTCGAGCGGATCGTGCGCCGGCGTCACCTTGACCGCCCCTGTCCCGAACCCGGAGTCGACGGCCTCGTCGGCGACGATCGGGATCTCACGGTCGGCGAGGGGCAGCACCACGGTTCGACCCACGAGGTCCCGGTACCGGTCGTCGTCGGGATGGACGGCGACCCCGGTGTCGCCGAACATCGTCTCGGGCCTGGTGGTCGCCACCTCGACGCCGCCCTCGCCATCGGCGAACGGGTACCGGATGCGCACCAACTCACCGACCGAGTCCTCGTGTTCCACCTCGATGTCGCTCAGTGCCGTCCGGCAACGGGGGCACCAGTTGATGATTCGGTTGCCGCGATAGATCAAACCCTCGTCGTACAACTGCACGAACACGGTGCGGACGGCGTGCGACAACCCATCGTCCATCGTGAAGCGTTCCCTGGTCCAGTCGGTGGAGAACCCCATCCGCCGGATCTGTTCGGTGATGCGGCCGCCGGACATCGCCTTCCATTGCCACACCTGCTCGATGAACCCCTCACGCCCGAGGTCGTCACGGGTGAGCCCCTCGACGGCGAGCTCCCGCTCGACGACGTTCTGGGTTGCGATCCCGGCATGGTCGGCGCCGGGGAGCCACAGAGCGGCGTAGCCCTGCATGCGCTTTCGGCGGATGATCAGGTCCTGGATCGACTGGTCGAGGGCGTGCCCCATGTGCAGGGACCCGGTGACATTCGGGGGCGGGATGACGATGCAGAACGGCTCGCCGCCCGGGTTGATCTCAGGCCGGAAGACGCCGGCGTCTTCCCAGAGCGCGTACCAGCGCGACTCCACCTTCTGCGGGTCGTACGCCGGGTCCATCGCTGCCTCGGGATGACATCTCAAGGATGATAGGCAGGTCGGCGGCCCAGATCTTTTTTGCCGAACCCGTATGGATTCGCGGCACGGTGACGGTTACGAGGGTGGAATGCCTGGTTCAAAGCACATCACTGAGTCCGCCATCCTCGACTTCCTGGAAGGGGCAGGAACTGGGGATGATCGTCTCGATGTCGTACTCGAGGCCATGGCCGCAGTGCCTCCCGCTCCGGATGCCCGGGATGATTTGATCGCCCGGATGACGGCGGTGACAGGCGAAAACGCCTCGATCCTCCCGACCGGTGCTAGGGGATCGCACTCCAAGCCCCTACCCCCTCGTTGGAGGAGAAGAACCGTGTTGACCACAATCCTGTCATCCATCGTCGGCAAGATCGCCATTGCTGGCGTCGCCCTGGCGACCACCACCGGAGGCCTCGCCGCCGCCGACGCTCTGCCCGATCCCGCGCAACAGGCTGTCTCAAACGCTGCCGCTCGCATCGGAATCAGCCTGCCCGCTCCCGACGACATCCTCGAGAGCGACGAGGGCGGCGCTCCAGACCTCGCTGAGGTCGCTCCGGACCTCCCTGAGGATGCGTCGGACAACGCCAAGCGTGTGATCGAAATCGTGTTCGGCGGAGATCCTCAGACCGAAGGGTTCGACTTCGGGCGCGCGGTCTCCGGTGCCGCCAAGGAAGAAGGCGACGTCGACACCGACGAGGGCCCACCCGACACCATCCCCGGCCCGCCCGACACCATCCCCGGCCCACCCACCATCCCCGGCCCACCCGACCAGATTCCGGCCGGACCTCCGAGCAACACGGGGGGACACCTGCCTGGCCCCAGCAGCCCACGTCCCTGACACCCTCCGCCAACTCGGAGCCAACGGAATGATTATGCGCCCCCCTAGCGGGGCGCATAATCATTCCGCGTACGCACAGCCTACAGAGACGATCCCACATGAGCGCCAGCGACGACCGAGGCTTGACCGACGAGACATTCCCGTCGGCGCTCGTCGCGGCCCAGGCGGGCGCCGGCTGGGCGTGGAACGCCCTGATGGCCGAAATGGGCGACGCGCTGCATGCGTACGTTCGTCGGCAGGGTGCTCGCGACGCCGACGACCTCGTCGGCGAGACCTGGCTGCACGTGGCTCGCGGGATCGGGTCGTTCGACGGCAGCTACACCCAGTTCCGGTCGTGGGTCTTCATGGTCGCCCACCATCGGATCATCGACGAACGGCGCCGAACCCGACGGAAGCCCTCCCATCCTGCCGACACCAGGACACTCGAGGTAGTGGCCTCAGCCGAACCGTCGGCAGAGAGTGAGGCCATCGAGGCTCTCGGCGAGGAGGAGGTGGTGCGCATCCTCGCCACGCTTCCAGAGGCACAGCGCGAGGTCATGTTGCTGCGCATCGTCGCCGGGTTCGGCATCACCGAGATCGCCGAGATCGTCGGGAAACGGCCAGGGGCCGTGCAAGCCCTTCAGCATCGCGCCGTCAACCGGCTCCGGGGAGCCGTCGAGCGATCCGGCTGGAACTAACGGGCTGTGACGCGACGGGCGACGGGCGACGGGCCTACGCGCTGCGCTCTTCGGGCAGATCCTTGCCGATGTCCTGCATCGGGATGAGCGTCGGGTTGACCCGCTCCCGGACCACCTCGCCGTCGATCACGACTCGGGCCACATCCTGGCGCGAGGGCAACTCGTACATGGTGTCGAGGAGCACCTCTTCGAGGATGGCGCGCAGTCCCCTGGCTCCGGTGGACCGCAGGAGCGCCTGATCGGCGACGGCGTCGAGGGCATCGTCGGTGAAGACGAGCTCCACACCGTCCATCTCGAAGAACTTGGCGTACTGCTTGACCAGGGCGTTTTTGGGCTCCAGCAGCACCCGGATCATCTGTGCCTTGTCCAGGTCGTGCACCGTGGTGACCACGGGCAGGCGTCCGATGAACTCGGGGATGAGACCGAATGACATCAGGTCCTCGGGGAGCACTTGCGACAGCGTGGCGGCGTCACGCTTCGTTACCGCACGCACATGGGCGTCGAAGCCGATGGCTCGTTTGCCGATCCGACCCTCGATGATGTGCTCGAGCCCGCCGAAGGCACCGCCGCAGATGAACAGCATGTTGGTGGTGTCGATCTGCAGGAACTCCTGGTGGGGGTGCTTGCGACCACCCTGCGGTGGAACCGACGCCACCGTGCCTTCGAGGATCTTGAGGAGGGCTTGCTGCACTCCTTCACCCGAAACGTCCCTGGTGATCGACGGGTTCTCGGCCTTGCGGGCGACCTTGTCGATCTCGTCGATGTAGATGATCCCGGTCTCGGCCTTCTTGATGTCGTAGTCGGCCGCCTGGATCAACTTGAGCAGGATGTTCTCGACGTCCTCCCCCACGTACCCGGCCTCGGTGAGCGCGGTGGCGTCGGCGATGGCAAACGGCACGTTGAGCATCCTGGCCAATGTCTGTGCGAGAAGTGTCTTGCCGGAACCGGTGGGTCCGATCAGCAGGATGTTCGACTTCTGGAGTTCGATGTCGTCCTTGGCCCGGGTCCCGGACCGCACCCGCTTGTAGTGGTTGTACACCGCGACCGACAGCACCCGCTTGGCGAGTTCCTGACCGACGACGTACTCCTCGAGGAAGCGATAGATCTCGGACGGCTTGGGGAGCTCGGAGAAGGCGGTGTCCTCGGTGGTGGCGAACTCCTCTTCGACGATCTCGTTGCACAGCTCGATGCACTCGGTGCAGATGTAGACGCCGGGGCCGGCAATCAGCTTCTTGACCTGCTTCTGCGACTTCCCACAGAAAGAGCACTTGAGGAGGTCACTACCTTCACCGACTTTGGTCATCGAATCATCTCCCTGAGGTGACCGGGGTCAGCCGGTCACCGCCTTGAGTTCGCGGGGCTCGAGGACGGTGTCCACGACGCCGTATGCCTTGGCCTCCTTGGCTGACATCCAGAAGTTGCGATCGGTGTCGCGCGAGACGGTGTCGAGCTCCTGACCCGTGTGCGAGGCGAGGATCTCGTTCATCTCCTCCTTGACCCTGGTCAGCTCGCGGGCCTCGATCTCAATGTCGGTCACCTGGCCCTGGATGCCGCCACCGTAGATGTGGGGCTGGTGGAGCATGATCCGGGCGTGCGGCAGGGCGTACCGCTTACCGGCGGTACCGGCAGCGAGCAGAACCGCGGCAGCCGACGCCGCTTGACCCATGCAGTAGGTGGCGATGTCGGGCTTGACGAAGTGCATCGTGTCGTAGATGGCCATGAGGGAGGTCATGACACCGCCCGGTGAGTTGATGTACAGGGAGATGTCCTTGTCCGGATCGTCACCTTCGAGGTGGAGGAGCTGGGCCATGATGAGGTTGGAGACGTCGTCGTTGATCGGCGTGCCGAGGAAGATGATCCGCTCCTTGAGGAGGCGGCTGTAGATGTCGAAGGCGCGCTCCCCCCGACTCGTCTGTTCGATCACCGTCGGGACCAGATAGCTCATTCCTCGACCTCCTCGGGCGTTGGCCCTGCGTCGTCGTCGACGGGATCCGCGGGTTCCGTGTCGGCGGCGGTCGTTCTCTCAGGCATCTCGATGGCCTTCCCGTCGGCTCCGACCGGGACCACGAGCTCCAGCAGCCTGTCGACCGCCTTGCTTCGCAATATATCACCGGTCAGTGCCGATTCATGACCACCTTCGGCGAGAGCCGTGCGGTACTCCCCCACATCCATCTCGCTCGCCGCGGCGAGCGCGGTGATCTCACGGTCCAACTCCTCGGGCGTCACGTCTATGCCTTCGCGCTCGGCGACGGCCTCGAGAAGGATGCGGGTGCGGAGGTTCGCTTCTGCCTGGGAGCGCAGATCGGCACTGAACGCCTCCGAGGTCTGACCGGTCAGCTGCAGGTACTGCTCCACGGTCACCCCCTGTCGCTCCAACCGGTGAGCAAAGCGGTGGAACACCGACTCCATCTCGGC
>DATKBG010000285.1:0-5724 GCA_035514255.1 Acidimicrobiia bacterium | reverse complement strand
CCCCGGATGCCCGATCCGAGATCCGTTCGAAGGTAGCGGCGATAACGGCATGAGCAAGCTGAGAGCTACGACCCATTCGGTCACCACCATGGACGATGCCGAGGCGCTGATCCTCGGTTTGGGGATGTTCGCCACCGGGGGAGGTGGGTTGGCCGAGCGAGGCCGGAACTACATGAGGGCTTTGCTCGGCGATGGGCTGGCCGTCAGTTGGACTCCGATCGATCGCCTCCCGTTGACGACCCTCACGTGTTCGGTGTACGGGATGGGCTCGATCGCCCCCCACCCGCCCATGTCACCCGATGAGATGCGGGCGTTCGGGGTCGAGGGCGAACGAGTGTCGCGACCCTGGTTACGGGCCGTCGACCAGCTCGAAGGGCACCTTGGGGAGCGGATCGGAGCGGTCATCCCGTTCGAATTGGGGCCTTCGAACACCCTGGTCGCGGTCGACGCCGCCATCAGATCGGAACGGACGTTGGTTGACGGGGATTACATCGGTCGGGCGCTCCCGAAGATGAGCCAGGCCCTCCCTGCCATCCATCAGCTGGACCCGTGGCCACTGGCGATCTGCGATCCCTGGGGAAACGCGCTCGTGATGACCGACTGTGCAAGTCCGGCCGCAGCCGAACGGATCGGCAAAATGGTGAGCAAGGTCACCAAGGCGGTGGATGTGGGCGCGTCGTGTTCCCACGCGGCATTCCCTCTCCCGGTGGAGGCGGCATCCGCCGTGATCGTGCCCGGGACCCTCAGCCGGGCCCTTGAAGTGGGTCGCCGAATCCGAGCCGCCCGGTCCAGCGGAGGCGACCCGATCGCGGCGGCAACGGAGGCGGTGGGAGGGGTAGTCCTGTTCACCGGCGTCGTCACCCAGCGCGAATGGCAAGACTCGGCAGACGGATACATGGAGGGAACCACCCTCGTCGAGGGGAGCCAGACCTTCAACGGAGCGACGGCACGGATCTGGTTCCTCAATGAGCACCATGTCTGCTGGGTGGGCGACGACCCGGTGGCGATGAGTCCAGACATAATCACCGTCGTCTCCACGGAGGGTGCCGAACCAATGTCCAATGCAGAGATAGAGGAGGGCATGGAGGTGTCGGTGCTCGGGCTCCCCGCTCCCGCCGCCTACCGGGCAGGCCCGGCCTTGGCCGCCACCGAGCCGCGCCACTACGGCCTCGACCTCGACTTCACCCCGATCGAAAAGCTCCATCCCCACCTGAGGTGGTCCCGGTGAACCGGGACATCAACAACCTCCAGCGCCCATCATGCCGCGTCGCTACCCGACCCGCGTCGAGCATTCAGCATCGATGAACCTCGCCGATACCAGGGCCCTCGTCACGTCCTCGTCCCGCAACCTCGGAGCCGATGTCGCCCGGACGCTCGCCGCTCGAGGTGCCATTGTGGCAGTGACCTACCACCGTTCCCGTCAAGCCGCCGCCGACCTCGTCGGAGAACTTCGAGAGCGTCACGGTGGCAACCATGTCGCCGTTTTCGCCGACACCGAGACGACCGATGGAGTAGCCGAGATGATGGATGCAGTGCTGGGAGAGCTGGGCGGGGTGGAGATCCTCATCAACAACTCGGGACCATTCTCGGCCGTGCCGTTTGCCGAGCTCTCACCGACGGAGTTCGACCGGGTCTGGAACGCCAACGTCACCGCCACCTATCTCGCGGTGCAACGCGCAGTTCCCTCCATGCGCTCGGCGGGTTGGGGACGGATCGTCAACCTCTCGGCGGTCTCGGCTTCGGTTCGCAACCGATCCATCTACGGTCTGGCGAAATCCGCCATCGAGGTTCTCACCGAGGAACTCGCCCTCGAGTTGGCACCCGTGATCACCGTGAACGCGGTGTCTCCGGGCCAGATTGGCGAGAGCCTCGACGAGATGTCCGGCTTGCACCCGGAGTGGGCGCACACCGTCACCGACCGAACCCCGCTCAGACGATTGGTCACCCGACGGGAGGTGGCCGACTTGATCGCCCTCTTGTGCACCCCGGCCTTCGACATGGTCACCGGCGCCACGATCCACATCGATGGTGGACTTCGCCTTCCCCGCTTTTGAGGGTTCGATTTACAGAATCTCCGTTGGAGCGGAACCTCGGACCGATGTCATAAGATCGCCCCCCACCACATACCGGGAGCCAAACAAGCGATGGAGTTTCGAACGGTCCACACGGTCGACGAGGCGGTCGACGTGCTGGCAGACGAGGGCGACGACGCTCGGATCCTCGCCGGGGGTACCGATGTGATGATCCAACACCTCCGAGGTGAGATCCATACCGACCTTCTTCTGCACGTCGCCAGGGTGGCGGCCCTCGAAGGCGTTGCCCACGGCGAGCGGCTCCGGCTGGGCTCCCTCACGAGGCATCGCAGGATCGCGACCGACGACGCCATCCGCCAGCACGCCCCGGCCTTGGCGCAGGCGGCGGCGACCGTGGGCGGATGGCAGACCCAAGCGGTCGGCACCATCGGTGGCAATGTCTGCAACGCTTCGCCGGCCGCCGATACCGTCCCACCACTTCTGGTCGCCGACGCCACCGTCACGCTGGCCTCTCGTCGAGGTGGGCGCTCCCTGCCCATCGCCGACTTCATCGTCGGCCGCCGTGAGGTCGACCGGCGGCCCGACGAGCTCCTCATCGACCTGGAACTCGAATTGCTCCCACCCCTCAGTGCCGAGATCTACCTCAAGGTGAGTCCCAGGCGTGCGATGGAGGTGGCGCTGGTTGGGCTCGCGGTCCGTCTCACGCTGGGCGCCGATGGGACAAGCGTTGCCGACGTCCGAATCGCCGCTTGTGCCGTCGGCCCCCGCCCTTTCCGGGCCCACGCCGCCGAAGCCGTCCTCCGCGGTTGCCGGCTCGAAGCCGAGCGGATCGCCGAGGCGGGCGCCCTCCTCACCGACCAAGCTTCACCGATCGACGACGCTCGGGCGTCGGCCCGATACCGCCGTCGGGTGTTGGCCCCTTTGCTGGCGCGGGCCCTCGATCGATGCCGACGGGCCGCGGCTGGAGGCGACTGAGGCATGGAGTTGCACATCATCGTCAATGGGCGCCGTCACGATCTCGATGTGGCACCGGACGAAACCTTGCTCCAGACCATCAGGAATCGGCTCGGACTCCTGGGAACCAAGGAGGGATGTGTCGAAGGCGAGTGCGGCGCATGCACCATGCTCGTCGAGGGCGTGCCCGTCGACTCGTGTCTCTACCCGTCGCCGGCCGCCGAGGGGTTCAACATCACGACGATCGAGGGAATCGGAGCCGGAGCTACCACGCCCCTGCAAGAAGCTATGGTCCGGGCGGGGGCGGTGCAATGCGGGTTCTGCACACCCGGATTCGTTGTGACCCTCACGGCCCTGCTAGCCGACAATCCCGCTCCCTCCGAGTACGAGGTCCGCTCGGCCCTCTCGGGCAACCTGTGCCGTTGCACCGGGTACGCCCAGATCATCGACGCAGTGATTGATACGGTCGGGAGCCGCCGATGACGGTCGTCGTTGGAACCAGCACCGCCCGGCTCGACGGGATGAGCAAGGTCCGGGGAGAGGCGGTCTACGGAGTGGACGTGTCCCTGCCGGGGATGCTCCATGCCGGGATCCTCGGTTCACCGATCCCGGCAGGGACCATCGTCGCGCTCGACACCTCCAAGGCCGAGGCCATGGCCGGGGTGTGGGCGGTGATCACCGCCTCCGACGCGCCAAGGCACCGCAGCGGGTTGGTGGTTGCGGATCAGCGGATCTTCGCCCACGGGTACGTCGCCTTCGAAGGCGAGCCGGTCGCCGCAGTCGCGGCCGAGACCCCAGAACTAGTTCGCAAGGCCCTGGACGCCATCCGCTTCGAGGTCGACCTCATCCCACCGGTGGTCGACCTCGACGTGGCCGTCGCCGATGGAGCCCGCCCGGTCCATCCCGACTGGGAGGACTTCGTCACCAGCCAGGAGATCGCCCGGTCGACAAATGTGTGCGGTGCTCTGCTCGCCGACCCCGACGGGGTGGACGAGGCGTTCGCCGCCGCCGACTTCGTCATCGAAGACGAGTTTCGAGCCCAGCGCCAGTACCAGGCCTACCTGGAACCCCGAGGGGTCGTGGCTCTCTACGAGGCAGATCGCTATACGATCCACCTCTCCCACCAATTCCCCTTCAACGTCCGTGACCGGCTGGCGCAAGCACTGGGTGTCACTGCTTCGGCAATCAGGGTGGTCGGACATCACCTTGGAGGCGGATTCGGAGCCAAGCTCGACATCACGATCGAGCCCTATGCCGCCCTGCTCGCAAAACGGACCGGTCGGGCCGTGAGGCTGGTACTCGACCGAACCACCGACCTCATCACCGCCCCGTGCCGTGAGGACGCCATCATCCGGCTTCGGTCTGGGGTGACCACCGACGGCCGGATCGTGGCCCGAGAGATGAACGTCCTTTTGGACGCCGGGGCCGCCGCCACCGACGCCCCCTACCTGTGCTCCATACCGTTCCTCCTCGCCGGCGCCCCCTACCGGGTTGGTCCTACGCGGGTGGTTTCTCGGGCCGTGTACACCAACACCGCACCGACCGGCGCCTTCCGCGGCGTGAGTGGCACCCACACGGTGTTCGCCCTCGAACAGCACACGGATAACATCGCCGACCGCCTCGGCGTCGATCGGCGTGAGTTCCGGCTACAGAGTCTCATGTCGAACGGCGATCGGCTTCTCAACGGCCAGACCCTCGACGACCTTTCGATCCTGCGGGAGGCGTTCGACACGATGGAAGCCGCGGCCCCCTGGGCCAGCCTCGGGCGCGAACATCACCGGGGTGTTGGCATTGCTTCGTGCGTGTGGCTCACCAACCCGATGCCCGGATCGGCCACCGTCAAACTGAACGAAGACGGAACCGTGGGGGTGGTCACTGGGGCCACCGAGAACGGCTCGGGCGCCCTGGCGATGGGCGTCGCCCAGGTGGCGGCCGAGGAACTGGGAATCAGCGTCGATCGGGTCATCGTCTCGCTCCCCGACACCGACACCTCCGCTTACGATGCTGGATCCCAGGGCTCCCGCACCACCCATGTGGTCGGCCGGGCCGTCAGGGAGGCGGCGGCCGAAATACGACGCCAGATCTTCGACGTCGCCTCTGACCTGCTGGAAGTCGGTGTCGAGGACCTCGAGATCGTGGACGGAGGCGTAGGCGTGAAGGGCGTGGCATCGTCGCGCATCCCCCTGGCCGAGGTGGCCACGACCGCTACCTTTTCCCGAGGTCCGATCGCCGCAACCGGACGGTCGATCACCCCCCAACCACAGTACGACCCCACCTGTGCGTCGGGACTGCTTTTCCCCACCATGCCCACCCCCACGTATCACGTCCACGTGGCCGAGGTGGAGGTGGATCCGGTCACCGGCAACGTCGACGTTCTCCGCTACCTGGTCGTCCAGGAAGTGGGAAAGGCGATCAACCCGGCCGGGGTGTATGGACAGATCCAGGGGGGTGTGGCCCAGGGCCTCGGTTATGCCCTTTACGAAGGTCTCGCCGTGGGGGAGGACGGCCGATACCGCCAACGCACCCTTGAGACCTACCGCCTCCCGCTCGCCCTCGATGTCCCTCGAGTCGAAGCGCACCTGCTCGAGCACGCCGATGCTCTCGGCCCCTACGGGGCGAAGGGCGTCGCAGAACCGCCCGTGGTCCCCGTTGCCGCCGTCATCGCCTCAGCGGTCTCCCACGCCGTCGGTGCCCCCATCACCCGGATCCCCATCACCCCCGAGGATGTCCTCGACGC
>DATKBG010000284.1:0-3270 GCA_035514255.1 Acidimicrobiia bacterium | reverse complement strand
GACCGCGTCGACGGCGTTGTCGAGGAGGTTGGTCCACACCTGGTTGAGTTCGCTGCCGTGGGCCACGATCTCGGGAAGGTCGTCCTGGTACTCCCGCACGACCTCCAGACCGGAGAGCTTGCTCTGCAGCAGCAGGAGGGTGTCGTCGAGCCCTTTGGTGACCACCACGTCCTGGATGGGTGCCTCGTCCAGGTAGGCGTACCCCTTGAGCGCCCGCACGATCTGGAAGACGCGCGCTGACCCTTCACCGATCTGATACAGCAACCCCTGGACGGTGCCGGCACTGGCGAGCAGGGCGACACGCGAGGGGAGGGCGTCGGCGGGATCCGATACCGCGTCGAGGTCGTCGACCGACACGCCGGCCTCGACGAGTGCGCCCGCCAGGGACCACCCTTCGTCGACGCCGTGCCCGTCGAGCCACTCTTCGAGGAATGCCTCGGCGTCGCTCCGGGCGAGCCCGTCCAGGCGCTTCGGCGGCTCGCCGCGCGTTATCCGCCGCAAGACCGTGTCGAGTTCCTCGGGGATCCCGGCCGCGGCGACGGTGCGCATCGCCCCGGCGTAGGCGCCGACCGCATCCTCCAGGTCCCGGGCAGCGCGCTGCACTGCGGCGGCGGGGTTGTTGATCTCGTGGGCGATCCCTGCGCTGAGCGTCCCCAACTGAGCCATCCGTTCCGATTGCCGCAGGCGCGCCTCGGTCTCCCGCCACCGGCCCAGAAGGGCGGCGAACAGGGCCTTCGCCGCAGTGGCGCTGCCCTCGATCCTGCGGTCAAACTCCCCCTTGGGCAGTTGCAGGAGCGTCGCCGCCGAGCGCGCCCGCACCGTGGCGCTGCGGGGGGCCGACTCGACGAGGGCCATCTCCCCGATCACCTCGCCCTCGCCGCGCACTGCCAGCAGCACCTCGCTGCCCGACGGCCCCCTCTTGAGGACCTCGACGGTGCCTCCGGTGATCACGAAGGCGGTGTCTCCCGAGTCGCCCTCCTGGAAAAGCGCTTCGCCTGGCTCGAGGGTCACCGTTTCCGCCGAGTCGGCGAGGGCCTGGAGGTCGGCGTCGTCGAGAGCGGCGAACAGGTCGACGGTGCGCAGCGCATCGATGACGCTCACATCGTCTCCAGGTACTGGTGGATGAACGACACGCACACCGAACCCTGACCCACTGCGGAGGCGACCCTTCGGACCGAGCCGTGGCGTACGTCGCCAGCGGCGAAGATGCCGGGCTCGCTGGTCTCCATGAGATAGGGGTTGCGCTCCAATGGCCATTTCGGTCGTCGTCCGTGCTCACCGAGGTCGGGGCCGGTGAGCACGAACCCGCTCTTGTTGAGGGCGACGACCCCTTCGATGAAGTCAGTGTGGGGAAGGGCACCGATGAACACGAAGACCGCCGACACCGCCCGCTCTTCGTCGCCGTCGCCGGTTCGGAGCACGATGCCCTCGACGCGCCGCTCACCTCGGATCTCGGCTACCGAGGCTCCGGTGACGATCTCGATGGATGGGATCGCTTCGATTTGATCGACCAAATAACTCGACATGCCCTTGCGGACCGAGTCGGCCCGCACCACCAGCGTCACCTTGCTGGCGAAGCGCGCCAGCATTACCGCCGCCTGACCGGCCGAGTTGGCGCCTCCAACGACGATCACGTCGGCTCCGGTGTAGAGGGGCGCCTCGGCGATGGCCGCCCCGTAGTACACGCCGGCCCCGGTGAGCCGATCCACTCCTTCGGCGCCGAGGCGGCGCACCGTCATGCCGCTGGCCACGATGAGGGCCTTGGCCCGCAGCTCGGTTCCGTCGGCGAGGCTGGCCACCTTGGTCGGTCCCTCCACCCGCACCTTGCGGGCATCCCCCGCGGTGACGATCTCTGCGCCGAATCGGGTGGCCTGCGCCGCCGCCCTGCGGGCCAGGTCCACGCCGGCGATTCCCTTGGGGAAACCCAGGTAGTTCTCGATCCGCGCGCTGGTTCCCGCCTGGCCGCCGGTCGCCTCCCTTTCGACGATGGCGACGCTGAGGCCCTCCGAGGCGCTATAGACGCCGGCGGCGAGTCCCGCCGGACCGGCACCGATCACCAGCACGTCGTAGAACGACCCGGTTGCCTCGGTCTGCATGCCGAGCTTGGCGGCGAGGTCCCGGCGGGATGGCTCCAGCAGGTGGCTGCCGTCGGGGAACATCACCACCGGCAGTCGCTCCAGACCGTCGAGTGCCTTCGCCATGGCGGTGGCTTCCTCGTCGCGTTCGATGTCGACGAATCGATAGGGAATCTCGTTGCGCGCCAGGAAGTCCTTCGCCTCGAAGGTCATCGGCGACCAGGTGGTTCCGATCACCCTGACACCGCCGAAGCCGGCGTTGTGGGCCGCCTGCCAGTCCTCGAGGAGGTCGTCGAGTATGGGGTACAGGTGGGTCTCAGGTGGGTCCCACGGCTTCATCAGGTAGTGGTCGAGCCCTACGTCGTTGATCGCCTGGATCGCAGCCGTCGTGTCGGCGTAGGCGGTGAGGAGGACCCGGCGCGCCATCGGGTAGATCTGGAGTGCTTCGAGCAGGAACTCGGTTCCGGTCATCTTGGGCATTCGTTGATCGGCGACCATGAGGGCCACGGTGTCGCCGCGCCGCTTGAACTCGCTGATCGCCTCGAGGGCTGACGCTCCGGACTCGGCTTTGACGATGCGGTAGTCCTTGCCGTATCGGGTCCGCAGGTCCCGCTCGACGGCGGCGACCACTTGCGGGTCGTCATCGATGGTGAGGATGATCGGTTTTGGCATCGTCGCCGATGCTACGCCGAGCCGACAGCCCGGGGTCGGGGCTTCAGCCGGTGATCTTCCGGGCGAGGGCGAGCGCTTCGGCGAGGCTTGTGTTCATGCCCTGATCGAATAGCTCCCCAGCGCGCTGCTCGCCGAGAGCGTCGTACGCTTCCTCGAGACCCAAGACGGCATTGGCTGCGACCTCGGAGAGGTTCATCCCGGTGGCGTGCTGCTGATTGGCGACTGCCCCCGCCATGACGACGGCTTGTTCCTGGTCGCCGGTCCGCAGACTGAGCTGGTTGAGGTTCTGGAGTTGGAGGGTCAGGCCTGCGATGTCGCGTACCGGCTCGAAGAGGTCGAGTGCCGCCTTGATGTGAGGCAGGGCCTCATCGATCCGGTCCATCGCCAGGAGGGCCACGGTCGCCATGTGATGCGACCACGCCACCATCGTCATGTCCCCGGCCGCCTCGAGGTCGGGAAGCGCATCGAGTGTCGCCTCCAGCGCGACCTGCGGTTGGTCGACGTACATGCTTCCCACCCCGCG
>DATKBG010000283.1:0-8803 GCA_035514255.1 Acidimicrobiia bacterium | reverse complement strand
CTGGTGACCGCCAGCCGCAACCGCGCTGCCGTGCTCGAGTCGGTTGGACTCGAGTCACTGTTCGAGGTGGTCGTCGACGGCGTGGTGGCTGCCGAACTGGGGCTGCCGGGAAGACCCGATCCCGCCCTGTTCATGGAGGCGGCGCGCCAACTCGGCGTGGACCCGGCCCGCGCCGTCGTCTTCGAAGACGCGCTGCCCGGCGTCGCCGCCGCCCGCCGCGGCGGCTTCGGCCTGGTGATCGGTGTCGACCGGTCAGGAGAGCGGGCAGAGGAGTTCATCAACCACGGTGCGGACGACGTGGTCACCGACCTCAGCGAGGTGGCCGTCGACGGGGCCCCGGCAAGCACCGAACCGGCGACGCTCACCTTCGGACCCTTCACCCCCGAGGACGAGGGCCGCCGCGAGGCCCTGTCCACCCTCGCCAACGGGGTCTTCGGCACCCGGGGGGCGGCACCGGAGTCGCGCGCCGACGGCGTCCACTATCCCGGCACCTACGCCGCCGGCCTGTTCAACCGCCTCACCACGATCGTCGAAGGTGTGGCACTGGAACACGAGAGCATGGTGAACCTGCCCAACTGGCTTCCGCTCACCTTTCGGCCGCTCGACGGTGTCTGGCTCGGCGAGGACGGACTTCAGCCGTCGGAACGCATCCAGGAACTCGACCTGCTCCACGGCGAGCTGCGCCGCGAGTTCGTGGTCGAGGATGCCGAGGGCCGCCGCACCACCGTCGTCGAGCGTCGGATCGTCTCCATGGCCCAGCCCAATCTCGCCGGGCTCGTCTGGTACATCACTCCGGAGAACTGGTCCGGGTCCATCCAGGTCCGCTCGGCAGTCGACGGCACCGTCGAGAACCGCAACGTGCCCGACGAGTTCGGGCTGGAGGGCCGCCACATCCGGGTCACCGACCGAGGCACCTCCTTCCCCGACGAGGCATGGCTGTGTGCCGAGACGGTGCAGTCTCGTCTCCGCATCGCCGTCGCCACCCGCACCCGACTGGCCACCGACGGCCAGGTCGAGGTCGAGTCCTCGGAGTGGCTGCCGCCCGACGGCGTCGGCCTGATCCTCACCTCACCCGTCGAACATGGCCAGACCGTTGTCGTCGAGAAGGCCCTTGCCCTGGCGACCAGCCGCGACCCGGCTATCTCCGAGCCCCTCGATGCGAGCCGAACCAGATTGGGTGACGCCCCCTCGTTCGACGACCTCGCCCGCCGACACCAGCTCGCCTGGCGCCAGCTGTGGCGAGACTGTCGACTCACGCTGGAATGCCCGGACCCGGAGGTATCGGGAATCCTCGACCTCCATGTGTTCCACGTCCTCCAGACCCTGTCGCCCAACGTCGTCGACCGCGACGTCGGCGTCCCGGCGAGGGGCCTGCACGGCGAGGCCTACCGCGGGCACCTGTTCTGGGACGAACTCTTCATTTTCCCGTTCCTCGACCTGCGTCTGCCCCAACTGACCCGCGAGCTCCTGTTGTACCGCTACCGGCGGCTGGACGCTGCCCGGCGTAATGCCGCGGCCGAAGGGCACCGCGGCGCCATGTTCCCGTGGCAGAGCGGCAGCGACGGACGCGAGGAGACGCCGACGCAGCTGTGGAATCCGAAGGCGGCTGCGTGGATGCCCGACCGATCACGACGCCAGCGCCACGTCGGTCTCGCCGTCGCCCACAACGTCTGGCAGTACCTCCAGGTGACCGGCAACACCGTCTTCCTCATCAACCACGGGGCCGAGATGCTCATCGAGATCGCCCGCTTCTTCGAGAGCCTCGCCGTCGACGACGCCGACGACGGCCGATTCCACATCCGGGGTGTGATGGGACCCGACGAATTCCAGGACGGCTACCCGGGCGATCCGGGTGGCGGGATCGACGACAACGCCTACACCAACGTGCTCGTCTCCTGGCTCCTGCGACGGGCAGCCGAGGCATGCGACCTGCTGCTGCGGAATCACGGGGAGCCGGTGCTGGAGCGGCTCGGAGTCGAGCAGGACGAGCTCGATCGGTGGGATGACGTCAGCCGGCGCCTGTTCGTGCCGTTCCTCGACAACGGGATCATCGCCCAGTTCGCCGGCTTCGACGAGCTGGAGGAACTCGACTGGGAGGCGTACCGGTCGAAGTACGAGAACATCGGCCGACTCGACCTGATCCTCGACGCCGAGGGCGATTCGATGAACCGGTACAAGGCATCGAAGCAGGCCGATGCCTTGATGCTCTTCTACCTGTTCTCGGCGAACGAACTCACCGACCTACTGGCGCACATGGGTTACCAGTTCGATCGCGAGACCATCCCGGCGACCATCGACTACTACCTGGCCAGAACCACCAACGGGTCGTCGTTGAGCCGGGTCGCCCATGCATGGGTGCTCGCCCGGGCAGACCGAGAAGCCTCGTGGGCTCTGTTCCGGGAAGCCCTTCAGCTCGACATCGCCGACACCCAGGGGGGAACCACCCGCGAGGGAATCCACATGGGGGCGATGGCCGGAACCATCGACATCGTGCAGCGCTGCTACACCGGGATCGAGACCATCGACGGCGTGCTCCGCTTCGACCCGCAGCTCCCCTCACCGCTCACCCGCCTCACCTTCTCGATCCAATTCCGGGGCCACCGCCTCGATGTCGAGGTGACCCACCACAAACTGCGGATCCGATCCCACGAAAGCGACGCGCCACCGATCCGGGTGGCCCTCGCCTCCGACCTCCTAGACATGAAGCCCGGAACCACCATCGAACGCGACCTACCGCTGTAGGTCTCTTGCGGTCCCTCCCCCCGAAGGGGGGAGTACCGCCGGGAGCGAAGCGAGCGGCGGGGAGGGGGGAGGGCGATCACTACGTGGGCCTCGCGTCGCGCACCTCGCCACGCCACCATCCTGGTTTCACAAGGGTCCCGGACGGGTATCAACACCGTATGGCACCACTCTGGACGGCTTCCCTCAGGCGCGGGTTGATGCGCGCCGTCCGTCACGCTCCGGGTCTGCTGCCCCTGCGCTGGTACGACTCCTGGCGAGAGCGGACGACCCCAAACGCGATCGTCGCGGCCGACCTGAACCTGTTCCACTGGGTCGCCCGCAAACACTGGCCGATCGGCGACCGCCTGCTTCCTGGTCTCAGCCGGGCGGCCAACAATTCTTTTCTGTGGAAGGCGATCGCCATAGCAATCGGTCTGGCAGGAGGCCGGTTCGATCGTCGCGCGGCACTGCGGGGGATGGTCTCGATCGCGCTGGCATCGGCCCTCACCAACATCCCGGGCAAGCTGATCTCTCGACGGACCCGTCCCGATCTGGAGGTGGTGCCGGTGGTGAGGAGGTTGGCCCGGCTGCCATCCTCGACATCGTTCCCGTCCGGTCACGCCGCTTCGGCCTTCGCGTTCGCCACGGGCGCCGCCATCGAGCGACCGGTGTTGGCGCCGATCCTGTTTCCGTTGGCGGCGGTCGTGGCCTACTCCCGCGTGTACACCGGCGTGCACTATCCCTCCGACGTGGTCGCCGGCGCCGCCCTTGGTGCGGGTTTCGCCGCAGCGACTCGCCGGTGGTGGCCGGTGGCTTCCGACGAGCCCGCCGAAGCCGGTGCAAACACGACCCGGCTGGAGGATCGACCGGGCAGCTCCGGGCAAGGGCTCGTGGTCATCGTCAATCCCAATGCGGGAGGAGCCCTGGACTCCGAGCCGGCCGAGCTGATCGCTGACGGGTTGCCCGAGGCCGAAATCATCGAGCCGGATGAGGCTGAGGACCTGGGCGAGATCCTCGAGAAGGCGGCAGCCGGATCCGCAGTGCTCGGGATAGCGGGAGGGGATGGTTCGGTCAACGCAGCTGCGGCCGTGGCACATCGCTATGGGGAGCCCCTGGTCATCTTCCCCGCCGGGACGCTGAACCACTTCGCGCGGGATCTCGGTCTGGAGGACTTCGACGACACGATCCAGGCCGTGAAGCAGGGACACACCGTGGCCGTGGACATGGCCATGATCGACGGCCAGGGCTTCGTGAACGCCGCCTCGTTCGGATCGTATGTGGACCTGGTGGACGCCCGTGAACGACTCGAGAAGCGGATCGGGAAATGGCCAGCGGTGCTGTTTGCCTCGATCGTGCTGATGTGGCGTGGCCGGCCCGTCAGCGTCGAGATCGACGGGCGGCGGGAGAGGGTGTGGATGGTGTTCATCGGCAACTGCGTCTACGAACCGGGGGGCCTCGCGCCCCATTGGAGGGAGAACCTCGACGACGGTCAGCTCGACATCCGGTTGGTGGACGGGTCCCGGCCGTTCGCCCGCCTGCGTCTGGCATGGGCGCTGCTGACCGGAACGCTTGGAAGGTCGCCGGTGTACCGGACCTACCAAACCTCAGGACCGGTCCGTGTGAGGTCGCTGCAGGGCCGCCCACTTCGACTCGCCCGCGACGGAGAGACCTTCAATGCGTCGGCTGAGGAATTCACGATCGAGAAGGCCGCAGAGCCGCTGATCGTGTTCGTCCCACGCGCGGACTGAATTATTAGATCCCCATCCTTCCCGCGCCTGGGTCCGATCCAGCGGTACGGGCTGCGCTCCACCCTGTTCGCGGTGGCGGTGTTCCTGGTGGCCGTCCCCTTCGTTCTGCTGCTGACGCAGGTCGTCCTCGAAGGTCCGGTTACGCGCTGGGACGCCTCGACCGCCCGGTCACTGACCGAGTCTGTCCGCGGGGTGCCCCCGGCCCTCGCCCTGATGCGAGCGCTCAGCTTCCTCGGACATCCGGTGTGGCTCGGGGTGCTGGGGTCTGCCGTCGGGGCATACATCTGGTTCCGCACCAGGCGCCGCCGTCCGGTGATCTTCATAGCGCTGACGGGGTCGCTCGGAGGCCTGCTCGGAACCGCCGTGAAGCTTCTCGTCGGACGTCCTCGGCCCGAACTCGACGAGCCCCTGGCCCACGCTTTCGGCAAGAGCTTCCCGTCGGGCCATGCCATGGCATCGTTGGTGATATATGGGGCGTTGGTGCTGGTCGTGCTCCCGCTCGTCGCTCAGGCCTGGAGACCGGTGCTGGTCGCAGCCACCAGTCTGGTGGTGCTGGGCATCGGAGTGTCACGTCTGGTGCTCGGTGTCCACTTCATCACCGATGTCATCGGTGGCTGGGTGCTGGGGGCCGCCTGGCTGTCAGCGTCCACGGCCGCGTTCAGCATCTGGAGGGTCCAGGAGGGGGACCCACCCGTTCATCCATCAGAAGGCGTAGAACCCGAGCTGGTAGAGAAGTCTCTGGCTGTAAGCCGCAGCCGTGAGCAGTGAGCTCTGGCTCCGTACCAAGTACCAAGTACCAAATACGCCGCCGAAGGCGGCCCCTACTCCTCCGCTACTTCCTCTGCGTCGGCAAACTCCTGCGCCAGGGCTCGTGCCTCCTCCGCGTCGCCGGTGGAGAGTTCGGCGCGGTCGGTGAGCAGGGTCACCTCGTTGCGGAACACCTGGAGAAACCCGCCGTGCATGGCGAGGGTGATCTCGGTGCCGTCGGCGGCGTGGATGATCGACGATCCGGTGGCCAGCGCCGCCATGGTGGGCTCGTGGTCGGCGAGGATGCCGATCTCCCCCTCCGTGGTCCGGGTGATCAGCATCGTCGCCTCGCCAGACCACACCACCCGCTCGGGCGACACGATGTCCAACTTGAAGGGCTTAGCCATGGAGAGTCACCGGTCTCCCGTCTACAGTCTCCCGCCAAAAACGCGTCAGACCCCGGCAAGCGTCGGGGCTCACGGGCGACGGGCGACGGGCGACGGGCGACGGGCTCATGCCGCGTCCAGCTCCTTCTGCTTCGCCAGGACGTCGTCGATGCCGCCCTGCATGTAGAAGGCCTGCTCGGAGATGTGGTCGACTTCGCCGTCGACGATCATCTTGAACGATCGGATCGTGTCCTCCAGCGGCACCGTCACCCCGGGGATGCCGGTGAACTGCTCGGCCACGTAGAACGGCTGGGACAGGAACCGCTGGATGCGCCGGGCCCGTCCCACCACCAGTTTGTCGTCCTCCGACAGTTCATCCACGCCGAGGATGGCGATGATGTCCTGGAGGTCCTTGTACCGCTGCAGGATCTGCTGCACCTGGCGGGCCGTGTTGTAGTGCTCTTCGCCGACGATCCGGGGGTCGAGGATGCGAGACGTGGAGTCGAGCGGGTCGACCGCCGGGTAGATGCCCATCTCGGAGATCTTCCGGGACAGCACCGTGGTGGCGTCGAGGTGGGCGAACGTGGTGTGCGGTGCCGGGTCCGACAGGTCGTCGGCGGGCACGTAGATGGCCTGCAGGGATGTGATCGACTTTCCCTTCACCGAGGTGATCCGCTCCTGCATGGCGCCCATCTCGTTGGCCAGGGTCGGCTGGTAGCCCACCGCCGACGGCATGCGGCCGAGCAGCGTGGACACCTCGGAACCGGCCTGGGTGAAGCGGAACACGTTGTCGATGAACAGCAGCACGTCCTGGCCCAGCTCGTCACGGAAGTACTCGGCCATGGTCAACGCCGACAACCCGACGCGCAGACGCACGCCGGGCGGCTCGTCCATCTGGCCGAACACCAGGGCCGCCTTGTCGATGACGCCGGACTCGTTCATCTCACGGAACAGGTCGTTGCCCTCACGGGTGCGCTCCCCCACCCCGGCGAACACCGACACACCACCGTGCTCGGTGGCGACCCGGTGGATCATCTCCTGGATGATGACGGTCTTGCCGACGCCGGCACCGCCGAACATGCCGATCTTGCCGCCCTGGACGTACGGCTCGAGCAGGTCGATGACCTTGATGCCGGTCTCGAACATCTCGCGCTGGGCGGTGATGTCCTCGAAGGCCGGGGCGGGCCGGTGGATCGGCCAGCGGGTGTCGTACTCCAGTTCCGACTCGTCGATGTCGAGCGGCTCGCCGAGCACGTTGAAGATGTGCCCCAGGACTCCGGGTCCGACCGGCACCGAGATGGGGGCGCCGGTGTCGCGCACCGCGGTGCCGCGTACCAGGCCGTCGGTCGCCTGCATGGCGATGGCGCGCACCCGGCTGTCACCGAGATGCTGGGCCACCTCGAAGGTGATGGTCTGGGTGTCACCCTCGATGGTCAGTTCGCACTCGAGGGCGTTGTTGATCTCGGGCAGGGCATCGGGTGGGAACTCCACGTCGACGACGGGGCCCGCCACCTTGATGATCTTGCCGGTGGTCTGTGTTTCGCTCACTGACGACTCTCCTCTTCTCTCACCCTCGGGTCAGCGCCTCGGCGCCGCCGACGATCTCTGAAATCTCTGTGGTGATCTCCGCCTGTCTGGCCTGGTTGCCCTCGCGGCTCAGCACCCGGGTCAGTTCTTCCGCGTTCTCGGTGGCTGCCTTCATCGCCCGGCGTCGGGCGGCGTGCTCCGACGCCGAGGCGTCGAGCAGGATGCCGAAGGTGCTCGCCTCGACGTACCTGGGCAGCAGCCGGCTCAGGATGTTCTGCGCCGACGGCTCGTAGGTGTAGGCGGTGGGCGCCTGCTCCTCGTCGCCGGCACGCTCCGGTGGGGCGATCGGCAGCAGCGGCACCGACTCCGCCTTCTGGGTCAGCGCCGACAGGTAGAAGGTGCTGAACACCTCCACCGCGTCCACCTTGCCTTCGGCGTAGTCGTTCATCAACTGGTTGGCGATGGCCCGGGCGTCGCCATAGCCCGGGGTGTCGGTGACCCCCAGGAACGACCGCTCCATCTGATACCCGCGGTACCGGAAGTACCCCAGGGCCTTCTTGCCGATGGCGTACACCCGCAGGTCCACACCGCTGCGCTTGAGTTCGATGAGCCGGGTCTCGGCGAGGCGCATCACATTGGAGTTGTAGGCACCGGCGAGCCCCCGGTCGGAGGTGACGACCAGCACCCCGACGGTGCGCACCTCCCGGTGCTCCAGCAGAGGGTGCGATGCCCCACCGGAGGCGGCGGCGACGTTGCGCACCACCTCGTTCATCTTCTTGGTGTACGGCTGCGCGGCGGCCACCCGCTGCTGCGCCTTGACGATCCGCGACGCCGCGATCAGCTCCATGGCGCGCGTGATCTTCATCGTCGACTGCACGCTCTTGATGCGCCGTTGGATTTGTCTTAGTTCTGCGCTAGCCATGGTTTTGGTGTTCCATCAATCGTCGTGTTGCGGAGGAGTATTTGGTATTTGGTACACGCCATACCAAGTACCAAATACCAAGTACCCGACCGTTCTCATTCCGTCTCGAAGCCGTCCGCGAACGACTTGATCGCGTCCTTCATCGCGTCTCCTTCCGGCAGCTTGCCGGTGGAGAGCATCTCGTTGAGGAGGGCGCCGTGGCGGCTGCGCATGTACTCGACGAGTTCCTTCTCGAACTCGGCGACACGCTCCACCGGCACCTTGTCCATGAGGCCCTGGGTGACCGCGTAGATGGCGACCACCTGGTCCTCGACGGGCACCGGGTCGTACTGCGGCTGCTTGAGCACTTCGACGACGCGGGCGCCGCGGGCCAGCTGTGACTGCGACGCCGAGTCCAGCTCGGATCCGAATTCGGCGAATGCCTCCAGCTCGCGGTACTGGGCGAGGTCGAGACGCAGCGTTCCCGACACGGTGCGCATCGCCCGCAGCTGGGCGTTGCCGCCGACGCGAGACACCGAGTTGCCGACGTCGATGGCGGGACGCACACCCGAGTAGAACAGGTCGTTCTCCAGGTAGATCTGACCGTCGGTGATCGAGATCACGTTGGTGGGGATGTAGGCCGACACGTCGCCGTCCTTGGTCTCCACGATGGGCAGCCCGGTGAGCGAACCGCCGCCGAGTTCGTCGGACAGTTTGGCGCAGCGCTCCAACAGCCGGCTGTGCAGGTAGAAGACGTCGCCCGGGTAGGCCTC
>DATKBG010000282.1:0-2107 GCA_035514255.1 Acidimicrobiia bacterium | reverse complement strand
GGTTCAACGTGGGGCGCATCGTTCCCTGGCTGCGAGCCGGGGTCGGTGCCGTCGCCACGCAGTCGCTGGCCGAGCCGCTTTACGGGCCCCGCATCCTCGACCTCCTCACCACCGGGGCATCTGCCGAGGAGGCGCTGGCTGCCACGCTGGCCGACGACGATCAGCGCGAGGTCCGACAGGTCGCCGTGGTCGACGCCGCCGGTGGCGTGGCGGCCCACACCGGGACCGGATGCATCGCTCACGCTGCCCATATCGTCGGCGATGGCTGGTCAGTGCAGGCGAACATCATGCGGTCCGAGAGCGTCGTGCCGGCGATGGCCGACGCTGCCGCGGTCGACGCTCCACTGATCACGCGCTTGCTGGGGGTACTCGAGGCCGCCGAGAAGGCTGGTGGTGACCTACGCGGGAGCCAATCGGCGGCGCTGATCGCGGCGAGCGACGGGCCGGTACCCACCGCGGACCTGCGGGTGGAGGATCACCCGGACCCGATCGGTGAGATGCGCCGCCTGGTCGCCCTACACCGGCTCTACGAGGAGATGACCGCGGGTGACGACGCCTTGGCGGTCGGTGATCAGCTCGCCGCGGCCCGGCACTACGCGGACGCCGCAGCCGATCCGCGGGCGAACCCCGAGGTTCGCTTCTGGCAAGCGGTCGGGCTCGCCGCCATGGGCGAAGGGGATGCAGCCCGAGCCGCCCTGCGGTCGGCGGCGGCCGAGAACGAGGACCTGCTCGAGCTCCTCGGTCGGCTCCGGGAGGTCGGCCTGGTAGACGAGTCGACGGTCGCCATCCTCGCCGGCTCGACCGACTGACCCCGGCCCTCCGACTACCGTCGCGCCGCATGACTGCCGATCTCACCGCCGCTGTAAACGATCTGTTCCCCGACGTGACCGACGAGCTGACCCGGCTCGTCCGGATTCCTTCCGTGAGCGCACCCGGATTCGAGCCTGCCCGGGTCCGTGAGTCCGCCGATGCCACTGCCGACCTGCTGCGTCGGTCCGGGTTCAGCGGCGTCACCCTGCTCGAGATCGACGGGGCCCATCCCGCCGTCTACGCCGAGATGCCGGGTCCCGAAGGCGTCCCGACGGTGCTCCTCTACGCCCACCACGACGTGCAACCGCCGGGACCGGACGCCGAGTGGCCGCACGGCGAGCCGTTTGTGCCAGCCGAACGCGACGGTCGGCTCTACGGCCGGGGCTCATCCGACGACAAGGGCGGGGTGGTCACTCACGCCGCCATGGGCCGCCTGTTCGACGGCAGTCCGCCGGTCAATCTCAAGGTCTTCATCGAGGGTGAGGAGGAGATCGGCTCGGCCCACCTGACGGCCTTCCTCGACGAGTACGGGCCGCTGCTCGCCTCCGACGTCATCGTCATCGCCGACTCGACCAACTGGCGTGTCGGTGTCCCGTCGATCACCACATCGCTGCGCGGCTTGGTCTCGGTGCGGGTCGAGGTGGCCGTCCTGGAAGCGGGTGTCCACTCCGGGATGTTCGGCGGCGCCGTGCCCGACGCCCTCACCATCCTCACCCGGGTCCTCGCCTCCCTCCACGACGATGCCGGCAACGTCGCCGTCCCGGGCCTCGTCGGCTTCGACTCCGACCCGCTCGATCTCACCGAAGACGAGCTCCGTGGTCAGGCGGGCGTCCTGCCGTCGGTCGAGCTCCTCGGTGACGGCAGCCTGACCACACGCCTGTGGAGTCGCCCTGCGGCCGCCGTACTCGCCATCGATGCTCCTCCCGTGAAGGAGGCGATCAACCAACTGATCCCGCGTGCTTCGGCGAAGGTCAGCGTCCGGATCGCACCCGGTGACGAGCCCGCCCGCGCCATGGACTCACTCATCTCCTACCTCTCCGGGCAGCCCGCTTGGGGTGCCGAGGTCACCGTGACCCCCCTGGAGTCCGGAGAACCGTTCGCCCTCACCCCCGGGGACCCGCGGGTCGAAGCCTTCCGGGACGCCATGCGATCGGTGTGGGGTGTCGAGCCGGTCGACATGGGCATCGGCGGATCGATTCCCTTCGTCGCCGCCTTCTCAGAAGCCAACCCGGAGGCCGCCATCCTCCTGGTCGGCGCCGGCGACCCGACCAGCGCCGCTCACGGCCCCAACGAGAGC
>DATKBG010000281.1:0-2302 GCA_035514255.1 Acidimicrobiia bacterium | reverse complement strand
ACGACTTGCCCGAGCCCGAAGGTCCTACCACCGTCACGAAACGGTTGCGCTGCAAGGCGGTCAGGACCGCCGACACGAGGTCGTCCCGCCCATGGAAATCGGCGGCGTCGCCCTCATCGAAGGCACGCAGGCCCTTGTACGGATTACGCGAGACCGGGATTTCCTCAGCCTCAGACGCTCCTCCCATGGCCGCGTCGAGGTCGCGGACGAAGGCCAGCGCCGACTGGTGACGATCGTCCGGATTGGTGGCGGTGGCGCGTGCCACCACCTCTTCGACCTCGGGCCGTCCTCCGAACAGCTCGCCGGCAAGTACTCCCAAGGCGAAAAGGTCGGCCGCTGGGGTGGGGCCGGTGATGGCCTCTTCCGGGGCTCGATAGTGGGGTGCGGATGACAAAGAGTTGACAACGCCCACGTCGACCAGTCGTGTGGCGATCCCGAAATCGGATAGGTAGGCGTTGCCTGCTCCATCCAGCATCACGTTGGCGGGCTTGAGGTCGCCGTGGGCGACTCCCTGGGAGTGGGCGTGGTCGAGGGCTGACGCGAGCTGAGTGAGGATTCTCCGAGAGGTGGCGGCTTCGACATGCGACTCGCGAATCGCGTCCGCCAGCGAACCCCCAGGGAGAAGGGCTAACACCAGATAGGCGCTCTCGTTCGAGCGCCAGAAGTCGATGAGAGGAACGATGTGAGGATGGGCGATGCGGGCGATGGTCCGCGCCTCCGCTTCAAAGCGTCGCACGAACGACGATTGCGCGGCGAGCTCAGGGCGTATCACCTTGATAGCCACTTCCCGTCCCACGGAAGGTTGGTAGGCCCGCCAGACGACGCCGAAGGCGCCTTCGCCGAGACGGTCGCGCACTTCATAACCGGGTAACGACATCAGTTCGGAGCGACTGTCGAGCGCCGAGCTGGCATCGAGCCTCAGCGCGGGAAAGTCGGCGGGAAGGCCGACGAAGACGAGCTGGGCGATGCGCTCGGGAACTGCCATCCCGCGCAGGTTCACCTCTCCCAAGTGGCGGATCTGCAGACCCGCTGGCGCGGTGGCTGTCACCTCCCGTTCCGCCGCCGACGACACCAGGACCTGGCCCCCGTTGGCGATAGCGCACAGGCGAGCTGCCCGATTGAGCGGGGGCCCGAAGAAGTCGCCCGCTCTTTCTTCGGCCTCGCCGGTGTCGATGCCGATCCTCACCTTCAACTCCGCCACCTCGCCCCAGTCGGTGCGTGCCACTCTTGTCTGGATCGCCTCTGCCGCGTCGGCGGCCGCAACAGCGTTGGGAAGTACGGCGAGTACCCCGTCACCGGTGTGCTTGAACACCCGGCCACCAACCCGTTCCACTTCATCACTGAGGATCGTGTCGTGGGTGGTTAGTGCAGACGCCATCGCCTGAGGGGAACGCTCCCAGCGTGCGGTTGATCCCTCGATGTCGGTGACCATGAAGGCCAACCGCTGCGTCACAGGTGTGGCGACTCCCACGGACAAGGAATCGTCCTGGCCGAGGATGCGCATTTCGAGGTCTTGGAGCTCAGGTGACGGGTCGATCCCGAGCTCTTCGGCTAGATAGCTTTCAGTGCGCCGGTAGGCCCGGAGGGCCTCCGCCTGACGCCCTGAGCGATACAGGGCGAGCATGTGCTGGGCGCGGAACCTCTCCCTGGTGGGATGTTCCTCGGCGAGCGCTTCCAACTCGGCGACAAGGTCGCCAGCATGCCCGGACGCGAGATCGGCCTCGATCCTGAGCTCGACCGCTTCGAGGCGGAGAGCTTCGAGCCGTCTAACCGCAGGCTCGAGGGCCGGTACATCGGTGAGGTCGGCGTACGGCCGACCCCGCCAGCCGGCAAGGACTGCCCGCAGGTCGGTCGACACACCCTCGGGGTCGGTCGCCACGCGGGATCGGGCAGCCACGAGAGTCTCTTCGAAGACGTGGGCGTCGATCGCTGCCGGATCGACGTCAAGCCGGTACGCGCCACGATCGAACAGGACTCGCCCGCCGAGCAGCTGGCGGAGATTGGAGACGTAGGTCTGCAGACTGGCTCGAGTCTCTGGTGCTGCGTCGCCACCCCATATCCCTGTGATCAACGTCTCGGACGCGACCGGGTCCGGGACCTCGGCAATGAGGACGGCGAGTATGGCTCGCTGGCGGGGTCCCCCCAACGCGAGGAGCTCTACTCCGGACTCGACCTCCAGGGCCCCCAGGACCCGGATCTTCATATCTGGAAAATAGCTGCCAGTGGTTGCCCGCGAGGCCCTGACTTCGGTCGAGGTTTGAGGCATTGACGGCTCCTTACGATGCACAGGTCTGCAATGCCT
>DATKBG010000280.1:0-2714 GCA_035514255.1 Acidimicrobiia bacterium | reverse complement strand
GTTCCCAGAAGAGTCGGGCCTCGTCGGGGCCAAGGCGGGTTCCGATCCACAGCTGCGTCTCGGGATCCGGCCGATCGGCGCGCCACCAGCCGAAGAATCGCCGCGCCAGGTGGAGCATCGTGCTCATACCACGAAGCGGATGACCGCTCGGATCCAGGAGCCTAGGAACGCCAGCGCGTCACGGAACACGAAGATGAGGGCGAAGAGGATGATGAAGCCGTACTGGCTCACCCGGTAGTAGACCTCCTGGGCCCGTGGTGGTAGGAGCAACGGAAGCAGTTTGCTCCCGTCGAGGGGCGGAATCGGCAGCATGTTGAACACGGCGAGTGCGGCGTTGACGATCAGCAGGCCGAGGAGGAACCGCGCCCAGAGGGCATCCGAGGTGAAATAGATGACACCACCGACGTCCTGGAACGGTCCGAGCCGCCCCACGGCGAGTGCGAGCAGCAGATTCGTCGCTGGCCCGGCGAGGGCCGTGACGGCCATGCCCCCGATGGGGCGTTGGAAGCGCGAGGGGTTGACCGGCACCGGCCTGGCCCACCCGAACACGTTCATCTTCGCCATCGCCAGGGCGAACGGCAGGATGATCGATCCGAAGGGATCTATGTGCGGGATCGGGTTGAGGGTGAGCCTGCCGGCATCTCTCGCGGTGGAGTCGCCGAGGCGCAGCGCGACCGCCCCGTGGGCGACCTCGTGGAGGATGATGGACGGGAGGAGCGCGGCGATGAACAGCACCACGTCGACCACGGCGTTCTCGTGGAGCATCTAACGCCCTCCGGCTGGTGGGTCCCCCGTCAGGAGGCGCCCGCCTCCTTGCAGTTCACGCAGTAGATCGATTCGGGTCGGAACTCGAGTCGAGCCTCAGGGATGGCCTTGCCGCAGCGGGCGCAGGTCCCGTAGGTACCTTCCTCCACCCTGCCGAGCGCGGAGTCGACCTCGTCGAGCATTCGCTTGATCGACTCGACGATGCCGATCACTTCGGTCCGCTCGGCGGTCGCGGCGGCGGCGTCGGCGAAGCCTTCCTCGAACTCGACATCGCGACTCAAATCGCCATCCTCGTTGGCACCGAGCTCCTTGAGCTGGTGTACGAGGTGGTCGCGTTCGGCACGAAGTCGGTCGGCGATGGCGTCGATGGCAGCCATGATGCGTGGTCCTCTCAACTGCGGGGGTGGGTCGTGGCGTACACCTCGAGGAGGTGCCGCGGTGACACCCGCGTGTAGATCTGAGTGGTGCTGATGCTAGCGTGACCGAGCAGCTCCTGGACAGTACGCAGGTCGGCTCCTCCCTCCACCATGTGGGTGGCCGCGCTGTGTCGCAGGACGTGCGGCGACACTTTTGCCCGCGGAATCCCGGCCCGCACCGCATGGCGGCGGACGATCCCCCAGATCGTCTGACGGGTCAACCGGCGCCCCTTGAGGCTGAGGAACAGTGCCGCTCCCGACGCCGGCCCCCGTAGCCTGGCCCGGTCGGGCAGCCAGGATCGGATGGCATCGCCCGCCATGCGCCCCAACGGGACCATGCGCTGTCGGTCCCCCTTGCCGGTGAGGACGACGGTGGCCCCTTCCAGATCCAGGTCGAGTTCGTCGAGATCGACGGCCTCGCTGACCCTGCAGCCGGTGGAGTACATGAACTCGAGTACCGCACGGTCCCGCCGACCGGCGACGGTCGCCGGATCGGGGGCGTCGAGGAGCCGGAAGGTCTCGTCGACGGTGAGAGCCTTGGGCAGGGTGCGGGGGCGGCGCGGTGTCTCGATGGCCATCGTCGGATCGGATTCGGCTCGGCCCTCGGCCACGAGGAAGCGGTGGAACTGGCGCACCGCAGCCATGCGACGCCCGATCGTCGAGGCGGCGAGGCCCCGGCGTTGGAGGGTCTGCATGAAGGAAGCAACCGCGGACTCCGAGGCGTCAGCGCCGTCGAGGTGTTCGGTGTAGTGACGCAGGTCGACCCGATAGGCGGCGACGGTGCGGGGAGAGAGCCCGCGGTCTGAGGTCAGTGATGCCAGGAAGTCCTCGATGTCGTCGTGCATGGACCCACCGCCGTCAGCGGCGGTCGACCGCAGCCTGTGGCAGATCGACGACCGTGCCCGGTGTCTCCACGAGGCGCTCCGCCGCAGCGCGCATGAACCCGGCGAAGAGCGGGTGGGGGTCGTCGGGACGGCTCTTGAACTCCGGGTGGAACTGCGATGCTACGAAGAACGGATGGCTCGGGAGTTCGATCACCTCGACGAGCTGATCGTCGGGTGAAACACCTGCCATGAGCATGCCGGCGGCTTCGAGATCCTGCCGGTACCGGTTGTTGACCTCGTAGCGATGGCGGTGGCGTTCGTAGACCACGTCCTCACCGTAGAGATCGCGTGACCGGGACTTCGGGTCGAGTCGGGCGGGATACAGGCCGAGGCGCATCGTGCCTCCCAGATCCTCGACTCCCTTCTGGGTGGCCATCAGGTCGATGACCGGGTGCGGGGTCATCGGATCGAATTCCGCCGAGTTCGCCTCGGTGAGCCCCAACTGGGAGCGGGCGAACTCGATGACGGCGCACTGCAGGCCGAGGCACAGGCCCAGGAAGGGGATGTCGTGCTCGCGAGCGAACCGCACTGCGCTGATCTTGCCCTCGATGCCACGGACTCCGAAACCACCGGGGACGACCACGCCGTCCACGTCACGGAGGTGGGTGTCGGCGAGCAATCCCTCGAGGTCGTCGCTCGGAATCCAACG
>DATKBG010000279.1:0-3967 GCA_035514255.1 Acidimicrobiia bacterium | reverse complement strand
CCCCCCTTCGGGGGGAGGGACCGCGCGAGAAGGGTGACCCGAGGCATGGGCATTAGCGGGAGTGGTCTTTCACAGTTTCCTCCACCGTGGGGGAGGTGGCAGCGGCCGAAGGCCGATGACGGAGGGGGAGGGCTGACGCGTCGCGAGCCTGGTTTGGGCTCCTCTACCAATCGAACATATGTTCGATTACCATGTCCCGCCCTTGGAAACGGTGCCTCTCGTCGCTGACGCTGTGAGCGTCCCCTTTGACGACTTTGGCGCGCCGTTCGCGCTGGAGGCGGAACCGGGTCGGGTGCTCGGGTTCGTCGGGTCACCCGGGGCCGGGCTCACCCGGCTGGGATTGTCTCTGCTCGCCGAGCCGTCCCGGGTGGGGATGGTGGCGGTACTCGACGTACGGGGGTGGCTGTGCCCGGTGGCGGCTTGGGAGGTGGGGGTGGATCCGCAGCGGCTCATCGTGGTGCGCTGCCCCGACCGTCACACCTGGCCGAAGGTGGCGGCGGCGTTGGTCGAAGGCTTCCCCGTGGTCTACGCCGAGGTGCCGGCCGGGATCGGTGACGCCGACCTGCGTCGCCTCGGGGCGCTGACCCGGGCCCGGCGGTCCTCGCTGATCCTGCACCCGGTCTCCGGCGACCTGCCGGTCGGTGTCCTCCACCTGCGATTGGAGTCGGCGGGGGTGCGGTGGGAGGGGGTCGACCGGGGTCACGGTGCGCTCCTCCAGCGGCGGCTCACCCTGCGGGCGTCGGGCAAGGGGGTCCAGGGCATCGAACGGACGATGGAGGTGGACGATGGCACGCGTCCTGTGCGCCTGGTTCCCCGACTGGCCGCTGCGCCGGCCGGACGCGCCGTCGGATAGGCCCTGTCAGGTCGTCGACTCCTCGGCGACCGTCATCGCCGCCTCGGACGATGCCCGGCGCGCCGGGCTGCGGGCGGGGATGCGGCGCCGCGAAGCCGAGGCGCTGTGTCCCACGGTGGTGACGCTGACCTCCGACCCGGGAGCCGAGACCGTCGCCTTCGAACCGGTGGTGCGAGCCGTCGAAGACCTGGTGCCCCACCTCGAGATCGCCGCACCCGGCATGGTGTACCTGCCGACCGCCGGTGCCGCCCGCTACTACGGCGGTGAAGGACCGCTGGTTGACCGGCTGTCGGTAGCGATCGCCGCGGTGGCCGGACCCGGCTGCCGCATCGGGGTCGCCGACGGACCGTTCGCCGCCCGGATGGCCGCCGAGCACGCTGCGGACGGACCGCTGATCGTCGCCGACACCGCCGCCTTCATCGCCGGGCTCGACATCGCCACCCTCGGCGTCGACGAGTTGATCGACACCTTCCGCTGGCTGGGGGTGAGCACTCTCGGCGACCTGGCCGCCCTGCCCCGCGACGCCGTGGCCAGCCGGTTCGGGCACGCCGGGCTCGACGCCCACCGCACCGCCTCGGGAGAGGACCGGGTGGTGACGCCACGGCGCATCGTCGATGCGGTGCTGGTCGAAGACGACTACGACCCGCCGCTCGACGACCTGGAACGCTCCGCCTTCGCCTCCCGGGCGCTGGCGGCCCGACTGCTCGAGGCCATGGCGCCGAACGGTGGGTTGCCGCATCGGGTAGACGTCGAAGCCGAGGCGGCCGATGGCACGGTGCGCGGCCGCACCTGGCGCAGCTCCCACGCCTTCAGCGAGGTGGATCTGGCCGAGCGCATCCGCTGGCAGATCCGCGCCTGGGTCGAGTCGGGCGGGGTCCCCGGTGGCATCGTGCGCATGCGGGTGGTCCCCGCCGATGTCTCCGACCGTGGTCGCCAGCTGCTGCTGGGGGAGGACGCCGCCTCGGAGGCTGATGCCAGCCGCGCCCTCAGCCGGGCGCAGGGGCTGGTGGGTCCCGATGCGGTGCTCATGGCGATGCCGCAGGGTGGGCGGGATCCGGGAGAGCGGACCCACTGGTATCGCTGGGGGGAGGAGCCGGAGGCACCGCCCCGCGACCTCGACGCTCCCTGGCCCGGACGGCTGCCCGAACCCACGCCGGCGCTGGTGCCGCCGGAGCCGCGATCGTTCGAGATCGAATGGGAAGACGGATTCCCGGTACGGGTGCGGCTGGGCAGCCGGTGGGAGCCGGTCCTCGGGTGGGCAGGGCCGTGGCGTCACACCGGACGCTGGTGGGACGGTGAGACCGCCGCCGATCGCTACCAGGTGGTCACATCTGCAGGTGCGTTTCTGTGTGAGCAGCGCGACGGGCGGTCGTGGTTGGTGGGGGTGTATGACTGAGGACTGCGCGGTTCGCGGTTCGCGGTTCGCAATTCGCAAGAGTGAGCCAGTCACTAGGTATACAGATATGTTGTGGAGGACACAACATATCTGTAGTATTACCTCATGGCTAGTGGGCTTCTGCTCAGGGAGGCGCGACGGCGTGCCGGGCTGACTCAGGCCGAGCTCGGGGAGCGGGCCGGCAAGGCAGCCTCGGCCATCGGCCGTTGGGAGCGCGGTGAGGTCGATGCGTCCCTAGAGACGCTCATCGAACTCGTCCGCGCCGCCGGATTCGACCTCACCGTGGGGGTCACCGTCGCCGATGATCACGATCTGGCGCTGATCCGGCGCTGTCTGGCCCGGACACCGGCGCAGCGGCTCGCCGACCTCACGACCGCGGTGCGAGCGTTCGACCGAATGGTGGCCATCCGTGGCTGAATTCGACCCGGTGGCGATGCTGCGCACCCTGGTACAGCACGGGGTGCGTTTCGTCGTGGTCGGGGGAGTGGCAGCCCGACTTCGTGGGGCACCGCTCGTCACGCAGGATGTCGACATCACCCCCGACGGCGCGGCATCCAACCTCCAGCGGCTCGCCGAGGCGCTCATCGAGTTGGATGCTCGGCTGCGGACCGCCGCCGATCCCGACGGCGTCGCCTTCCCGATCGACGGCGCCATGCTCTCCGCGGCTCGGTCGTGGACGCTGGTCACCGCGCACGGTGACCTGGACATCATGCTTTTCCCCGACGGAACTGCCGGTTACGGCGATCTGGTGCGCGACGCCGACGACCTCATCGTCTCCGACGACGGGCTCGCGGTTGCCGTCGCATCGCTATCCGACGTGATCCGCAGCAAGGAGGCGGCGGGTCGCGAGAAGGACCGAGCGGTTCTCCCGCTCCTTCGCCGCACACAGGAAGAGCTCGGCCGCGCCTGACCGGACGCTGCTCGAATATATCGGTCCCAGCAGCGAAATTCGCACAGAATCGGGCGTCAGGGGGTGAGGCGGGCGTGGGCGTCGGCGATGACGGCACCGACGCGGTGGCGCAGGCCGTCGATGTCGGCCGAGGTCATCGAAGCGGTGGGGATGGGTTCGTGGATCATCATGCGGGCCTGGCCCCCGCGGATCAGCATCTTGCCCGGAGCCCACGCTTCATGGAGCCCAACGGTGGTGATCGGTACCACCGGCATGCCGTTGTCGATGGCGATACGGAACGCCCCCTTCTTGAGCGGCCGCACCAAGCCGTCACGCGATCGCGTCCCCTCCGGGTAGATCACCAGCGACAGGCCGCGTTCGACGACCACCGCCACCTGCTGGTTGATCTTGCGATGGGCTCCGGTATGTGCCGCCCGGTCGGTTTCGACGATCCCGATGCGACGCATCGCCTGGGCGAACAGCGGGATCTTGAACAGCTCGGCCTTTGCCAGGAAGCGCACCGACACCTTCTCGCAGAACACGGCGATGTGGAACGGGGGGTCGAGGTTGGACTGGTGGTTGCCGACCAGGACGTATGACTTGCCTTTGTCGAGGTGCTCCAGGCCCTCGACCTCCCAGCCCACTCCGCACACCTTCATGAACACGACCCCCCACAGCCGCATCGTCGGCCTGAAGATGCGGGAGTTCGGGGAGAAGGTGGCGACGACGATCACGAAGGTCCCGAGGATGATGGTGAGCACCACGACGACCGTGAGGGCGAGGAGGGTGCGGACGGCGTCACGGGCCGCTCGGAGGAAGCGGAGCATCT
>DATKBG010000278.1:0-4266 GCA_035514255.1 Acidimicrobiia bacterium | reverse complement strand
TCACCGTGGGTCAAGGTCAGAGAACAGGGCGAACCGCACAGATCACCTGAAGACCAGGGCCTCGGAACCAATCCGACTGCGCCCGATCCGGCACTCGGCTTGGCTGCAGAACGCGACCGCGTAACGAGCGCCGATGTGCCGATAGCGGACGGTCTCAGATATGGGCGTTTCCGCCCGAGAACAGGGTGGTCTGCGTTGGTCCGCCTTGTGCTCGCTGATCGTGTCGGGTGCAAGGGCCCAGTTTGTTCCACGCAAAGGCTCTGAGCCGAGATCCGACCTGGGAGGGAGCACGCGTCATCGACGCGTACCGTGGTGTCGGTCCCCCAAGGGGACCCGAGCAGCCGCCTCACCCCGATGGCTGAGTTCAGGTCGAGACCAGGGAGATTACCGCCAGTTAGCCTGAGCGCAAGACGTCGACGAACGGGCCGAGCGGCCCGAAGAAGAGCTCGATGGTGATCGAATGGACGACGCGGTTGCTCAGCACGACAATCACCGCTCCCTCCTCGGGCAGGCACGCAGCCCACGACATGTAACCGAACAACTCTCCCCCGTGCCCCACGGCGTTGGCGTGCCCGTAGGCAGGGTTGAACAGCCCCAATCCGTACCCGCCATCGAAGACTGGCACATCCGGATCGAATGCTGACATCTCGGTGAGGGTGGCCTGGGAGACGATCTCACCGGCGCAGAAGGCCTGCCACCACCGCGCCAGGGACGGCGAGTCCGACGCAATGCCTCCCGCCTCAGGGAAGGCAGATGCGGCAGCGAGCGATGGGAGGTAGCCGCCCCCCGTCTCGAGAACGGCGGTCGACTGGCCCCTCGGCATGGCCATCGGCTCGGTCGGCTTCTCATCGGGTTGGAAGACGAGCCGCTCTACCCCGTCGATGCTGAGGACGCCGTCGCGCAGCACCTCGGCCACCGGTCGCCCGCGAACTTGCTCGATCACCAGTCCGAGCAACAGATAGTTGACGTCCGAGTAGTAGAAGTAACTACCGGCGGGAGCGCGAGCGGTGGAGACCAGCGCCAGCGTCTCGGCCGGTGTCCAGATTCGTTGTCGATCGGTTGAGGGGCTCTCCTGTAGCCAAGGTTCATACAGCGAAGGGTCATAGCTTTGGGAGGCCGCTGCGATGACCCAGCAGCTGGCGGATGGTCGCTCCCGTTGGTGTCGAAGTCGAGGTCGGCTGGGAGGTGGTCGGTGGCCAGGTCGTCGAGTGCGATCTCACCGGCCTCGACCATCTGCATCACCTGGGCGGCGACCTCCGACTTGGTGTGCTGGCGATGGCGAATTGATCGTCGACCACAAGGTCGCGAACGCCGTCTGCCTTGCCGGTGGCTCCACTCCATGTGCCATCGGCGGTCATCACCGTGGCGGTCATCCCGCCGTCACCGGCCATGGCCTCCAGGGCGCCTGGAACTTCGCGGCCGTCTCCGAGGAGACCGGGTCCGACCTGATGGCGGCGAACGCTTCAGACGGCAAGGGTTCCGGCGTTGTCGTCGCTGTCGCCGTTGGCGTCGGCTTTGCCGTTGCCGCTGCGACGGCGGCCGCTGTCTCGGTCGGACAGGGCGTTACCGATGGGGTCGGTGTCGCGACTCCCGAGGGAGCCGCGGCACCACAACAGCCAGGACGAACACGAGGCAAACGAGGCCGGCTCGTCGGACTGCCCGCAGGCTGTTCACGGCGCCTGGAACTCGATCGAGTCCACGACCGGGGGTGCCGCCTCGATCACGTTCTCGAAGCGCGCCTCCGGAGCCACGACGGCGATCGCCAGGATTCGTGTCGTCAGCCCTTCGGGAAGGTCGAGCAGGTACAGGCGCATATGGCTCCCGGGATCGAGCCGGGTCCAGCCCCGCCCGACGTCGTTCGCGTGCGCCAGCACCAGCGAGGATGACGAGTCATCGCAGACGCTCGCCCCTGGGGCGACGGCGACGTCCATCACCAGGCCTTGCGGATCACCCGCCAGGCGGCCGCCATGGAGGACGCCCCTACCCGTACAGCTGGCTCCCGGCCGAAGACGCCTCCGGCGAGGCCCGCGAACTCGCAGACCGCAGACCAGAGGCGTTCCCGGACTAGACCGTCAAGGCGAGTCGACGGCGCGCACCAGGGAACCGGCAACCACCCGGGTGTCGACGACGTCATTGCTTCGATTGGCCAACACCGCGAAGACGACGCCACTTTCAGGTAGGCACCCCACCATGGCGTTGTTTCCGAGGTCCGCGCCGCCATGTCCCACGGTGCCTGGAGGGCCGATCTCGGCAAGCCCGAGGCCGTACCCGTCCTGCATCGTCGTCATCTCGATCAACGAGGCCTGGGAGACGATCTCGCCGGCGCACAAGGCCCGCCACCAGCGCCCAAGCGAAACAGAGTCCGACGCCATCGCCGCCGCCGGTCCGTCGGACGTCAGGGCGAGGGACGGCAGGAAGCCGCCAACGGTCTCGAGCACGTCGGTCGGCTGGCCGTTCTCCATGGCGATCGGCTGGGTCGGGATCTCATCCGGTTGATAGATCAGGCGCTCCACCCCGTCGATGCCGAGCACTCCGTCGCGCAGCACCTCCACTACCCGTCGCCCGGTCACCTCCTCGATCACCAGTCCAAGCAACACGTAGTTGATGTTCCCGTATTCGTGCGCCGCACCAGCGGTCGTCCGATCGGCGGGGATCTCCGCCAACAACGCGGCGGGAGTCCAGAACCGAAGGGGATCGGCGACCATCTGCGGGGTGACCGTTTGAAAATAGTCCGGGATGCCGCTGCGGTGGCCCAGCAGGTGGCGGATCGTGGCCCCGTTCGTGTCGAAGTCGAGATCCGACGGAAGGTGATCAGCGGCCAGGTCATCGAGGCCAAGCTCACCGGCTTCGACAAGTTGCATCACCTGGGCAGCGGTGACCGCTTTGGTCGTGCTCGCGATCGAGAACTGATCGTTGACCGTCACGTCTCGAACGCCGTCAGCCTTGCCGGTCGCCCCGCTCCACGTGCCGTGGGCCGACATGACCGTTGCCGACACCCCGGCTTCGCCGGCCAGGTCTTCCAGGATCGACTGCAGCTCCGCCGCGAGATCGGCTGGGACCGGGTCTTCGGTGATGGCGGCAAACGTCGCGATGGGGAAGCGCGCGGCCGGCTCGGTGGGCTCCGTCGAGGCAGGCGGAGCCACCGTCGAATCGACCGGGGTTGAAGTCTCCGTGCCGCTCGGCGTCGAGGCGCATGCCGCCAGCGCGACCAGCAGGGCCAACGCCAACCCTCGCCCGTGGTGAGCCTTCATCCATCTTCTCCTTCAGTTCGATCCATGACCGTCAAGGCGTGTGGAACTCGATCGACTCGATGATCGGCTCAGCCTCTCCGACAACCTCCTCGAAGCGCTCGTCGGGCGCAACGATCGTGATAGCCAGGGTCCGCATCGACATGCCCTCCGGGAGGTCGACGAGATACAGACGGAGGCGCAACCCCGGTTCCAGCGAGTGGATCCAGCGGCTGATCTCGATCATGTAGACCCCGCAGGCCTTGCCGCCGGGCGCCAGCGCGACATCGATCGCCACAGCGTCGAGGCCACCGACGCGCGTGGCCACCGGCGCAGTCGTGTCGAAGTTGGGATCGGCGATGATCTGCTGCGCAATCGCCGCTGCGTCGGCTGGCGCCGAGAGCAGCGGGGAGCCGCCGTTCGCCGCGCACCACGCGTCGTAGGCGACCGGGTCGTTGAATCCGATGGACTCGCTGCCAGGGAAGAGCCCGGGACCCCGCCCCAGGACACCGAACCACAGGTCGGGGTCGACCTCGTCGGGCCAATATCCCTGCCATGCGCTCGGCGCCGAAACCGTGACCTCACCGTCGGAAGAGGTGTAGGACAGGATGACCGGCTGGCCGTTCTCGGTCGTCGCATTGGCATCCAGCCGCAGTCCACCCTGGTACGAGCTGATCTCGTGCTGGACCACGGTTGCGTCGCCGTCCGCGAACAGCCGGACCAAGAAGGTCATGCCACCGTAGGGCCACCGCGGCCCGTCTACACGCTCGATCTCGTATCGCTCGTACGGGGCACCGGAGATGGTGGCGTAGAGGAGCGGAACGTCGGTGTTCGGCTCGACCTCCACGTACCCCTCGGCGCCGCTGCCGGCAATGCGTGCGGCGAGGAACTCCTCCAGGCGTTCCATGGCCTCTGTTTCGGCGGCCACCGGGTCGGCTTGCGCGAAGGGCGCTGTCGGCCTCCAGCTGCTCACCACCCAGATCCCGTCACTCGCTTGGCGGGCGAGCTGGGCGAGGTCGAGGCTCACCGACTCGTAGTG
>DATKBG010000277.1:0-9734 GCA_035514255.1 Acidimicrobiia bacterium | reverse complement strand
CAAACGACTCGGGGGTGAGGTGATCCCCACCACCGACCGCAACAAGCGCATGTTCACCGTGCGCCGCCCGGTTGGCGTCTGGGCTGCTATCACGCCGTGGAACTTCCCCGTCACCATCCCGCTCGAGTACGTCGGGCCGGGCCTCGCCGCCGGCAACGCCGTCATCGTCAAACCACCCGAGTTCACCTCGTGGGGGCTGCTCGAGTTGGCCAAGGCGTTCGACGAGGCCGGGGTGCCGAAGGGACTTGTCTCGATCATCCCCGGCGGACGCGAGATCGGCGAGTGGCTGGTGGCCCACGACGGAATCGACGCCATCGGCTTCACCGGGTCCTCCGAGACCGGCCGCAAGATCATCTCGCAGATGGGCATCAAGCGCTCGATCATGGAAATGTCGGGCAACGGCCCGACGATCGTCACCGAAGACGCCGACGTCCAGGCCGCGGCCTCGGCGGCCGTCTACGGCGCCTACTACAACGCCGGGCAGGTGTGCTGCGCCACCGAGCGGGTCATCGTCCTCGATGCGGTCCACGAGGAGTTCGTCGGCCACGCCCTGGCGGCGGCCAAGGACGTGCGTCTCGGCGACCCGTTCGACGAGAGCACGACCATGGGACCGCTCAACAACGAGATGACGGCGGACAAGATGGACCGACACCTCGCCGATGCCACCGAGCGCGGGGCGACGGTGCTGGTCGGCGGCGGACGCGCCGCCGGCTTCCCCACCGACCTGTACTACGACTTCACCGTCGTCGACGGCGTCGGCGAGGACACGCTGCTCTCCCGGGAGGAGTCCTTCGGACCGGTGCTGCCGATCCTGCGAGCCTCCGACGACGACGAGGCGGTGGCGATGGCCAACCGCACCCGGCTGGGCCTCCAGGCGGCTGTGTTCACCAAGAGCCTGAGCAAGGCTTTCTGGTACGCCGACCGGATCCGCAGCGGGACGGTCGTCATCAACGACTCCACGGACTTCTGGGAGACCTTCCAGCCGTTCGGCGGCGCCGCCGGCACCGACACCGGCTGGGGCCGCGGCTCCATCGAAGAGTTCACCGACCTCCAGACGATCGTCCTCGATGTCAGCTAGCCAATCGGCCTTCGGCCGTACTTGGTACCAAGTACTAAGTACTGACGGCACCGTGTCGCGCGGGCGCTCACTCCCCAGGGGACGCTTCTCATGACCTCCTCCCACTGGCATCCCTTCTCGTTCATGGCGGCGGTGGACCGGTCTGAGCTGGTGATCGATCGTGGCGAGGGCTCCGTGGTCTGGGACACCGATGGCAACCGGTACCTGGACGGCACCGCCTCCCTCTGGTACTGCCAGGTGGGTCACGGCCGGATGGCGATCGTCGACGCCATGGCGAAACAAGCCCGACGCCTCGAGGCGTATCACACGTTCGGTGACTTCTCCAACGGGCCCGTCGGTGCCCTGGCGGACCGCCTGGCTGCCATCGCCCCGGTGCCCCGCAGCCGGGTGTTCTTCACCAGCGGCGGGTCCGACGCCGTCGACACGGCGGCGAAGATGGCCCGCCGCTACTTCGATCTCGCCGGTGAGCCCGAGCGCCGGGTGCTGATCACCCGCTCCTGGGCGTACCACGGTATGCACGGCTTCGGCACCAGCCTCGCCGGTATCCCCGGCAACGCGGATGGCTACGGACCGCTCATGCCCGACATCGTCTCAGTCCCCTACGACTCGACGGAGGCGCTGGCCGATACGGTCGCCGAACTCGGGGCAGACCGTATCGCCGGCTTCTACTGCGAGCCCGTGGTGGGGGCCGGCGGCGTCCGCCCGGTTCCCGACGGCTACCTGAAGGACGCCCGGCGCATCGTCGACGAGGCCGGAGCGCTGTTCATCGCCGACGAGGTGATCACCGGCTTCGGCCGAACCGGTGACTGGTTCGCCTCCAATCGCTTCTCACTCGAACCCGATCTGATCACCTTCGCCAAGGGCGTCACCTCCGGGTACCTGCCCCTGGGCGGCGTGATCGCCGCCCCGCGAGTATGGGAGCCGTTCGCCGCCGAAGGGGCGCCGATGTTCAAGCACGGTTACACCTATTCGGGACATCCGACGGTCGCCGCCGCCGCCCTCGCCAATCTGGACATCCTGGAGAGCGAAGACCTGTCGGGACGGGCACTGAGCCTCGAGTCTCAACTGGTGGAGGCCCTGGACACCCTTACCGACCATCCCCTGGTCGCCGGGCACCGCTCGGGGGTTGGATTCCTCGGCGCCGTCGTCCTCGACCCCGAGCGAATCGCCGCCGATCCGGACCTCCCGGTGAAGGCCTACCTGGCCTGCCGACAACGCGGCCTCATCTCCCGGGCGATCGGTGGCGACGCCCTCCAGGTGTCCCCGCCGCTGGTCCTCACCGACGCCGAACTCGACGAACTCGTAGCCACCATGCGCGCGGGGCTGGATGCCCTGGCCTAGCGGCCAGGGCATCGGTACTTAGTACTTGGTACTTGGTACTAGATACGGATCAAGGGGGCGGACGCATTGCGTCCGCCCCCTTGATCGGTTTTTCAGTTCCTCGCCCGGCTGAAGTAGTCGGTGTAGTTGATCTCGAAGTCGCCGGTGTCCACGATGAACTCCAGGCGCTCGAACGACTCCTCGCTCGGGTAGATCGACTCGTCCTCGAGGATCTCGGGATCGATGAACTCCTCAGCCGCCTCGTTCGGGCTGGCGGAGTAGTTCCAGTTGGTCAGGGCCGCCCCGTTCTCCGCATCGAGGATGAAGTTGATGAACGTGTGCGCCGTGCACGGATGCTCGGCATTAGTCGGGATCGACATGTTGTCCACCCATACGGTGCCACCCTCCTCGGGCACGAAGTAGGCGTAACGGTCCCACCCGTCCACGTCGTCGATGACGAAGAAGAACGTCCCCGAGAACCCGTGAGACACCGCCACCTCACCGTTAATCAGGTCGTCGGTGTACTGCAGCGAGTCGAACTTGGTGATGTTGGCCGCAGCCACCAGGTCGGCCGCCTCCTGCAACTCATCGAGGCTCGTGCTGTTGAGCGAGTACCCGAGGTACTTCAGCGCCGCACCCATCGTCTCGCGCGGGTCGTTGAGCATCGAGATGCCTCCCTGACCGGCGAGCTCCGGATCGAACACCAGCCCCCACGACGGCTCGAAGTCCTCGCCGACGACGTCCATGTCGACGGCCAGACCGGTCGTGCCCCACTGGTACGCCGCCGAGTAGCGACCACCCGGGTCGTACGCCGGATCGGCGAACGTGGGATCCAGGTTCGCCAGGTTGGGGATGGCATCGCGCTGCAGCTCCACGATGAGGCCGTCATCGACCATGATCGTGACCATGTAGTCGGACGGCACGATCACGTCGTACGCCTGACCCATCTGGATCTGGGCGAGCATCGACTCGTTGGAGTCGTAGAAGGTCTGGCTGACGGTGACACCGTGCTGCTCGGCGAACGCCGTCAGCAGGTCCGGATCGATGTACTCGCTCCAGTTGTAGAGGAGCAGATCACCGTCGGTCTGGTCGACCTCACAGGTGGCGTCGCCGCCTCCGGCGTCGTCATCGCCACCGCAGGCGGCCGCCACGAGGGCGACGACGCCGAGAACGGCTATGAGTCGCAGTTTGCTTGCCATGGGTTTGTATCCCTTCGTATTGCTCAGGATCGTGAGCGGGCTCGTTGCACCATGAGCGACGCTCCGACGAGGACCATTGAGGCTACCAACATCAACACCGACACGGCGTTGATGAGCGGACTCACCCCGCGCCGGACCAGACCGAAGACGTACACCGGCAGCGTCGTCGAGCCGGGTCCGGTGACAAAGCTGGTGATCACCACGTCGTCGAGCGACAGGGTGAGAGCGAGCAGCGCTCCCCCGAGGACGCCGGGGAGGATCATGGGCAGTGTCACCTTGCGGAACGTGGCCCAGCGACCGGCGTACAGGTCGGCGGCGGCCTCTTCGATCGACGGGTCCATCTGCCCGAGCCGGGCCCGGACCACGATGGCGACGAAGGAGATGTTGAAGGCGATGTGGCTGAGGGCGATCGTCCCCAGCCCGAAGGTGAACCGCACCCCGAAGAGCCCGTGGATCATCGCAAAACCCTGCGCGAAGAAGAGCAGCATCATCACGGCCATCGTGACGTCGGGGATGATCACCGGCATGTACAACAGGCCGTCATATCCACGCTGCCCCCGATACCGGAACCGTTCCAGCGAGATCGCTGCTGCGGTGCCGATCACCGTGGACACCAGCGTCGCCACGAAGGCGACCACCAGTGAGTTGCGGATGGCGCCGGTGACGTTCGGGTTCTGGAACACCTCGCCGTACCACTTGAGGGTCCCCCCGGTCCATACCGACACGTTGCGCTCGTTGGCATTGAACGAGAAGGCGATGAGTACCAGGATCGGCAGGTAGAGGAAGGCATAGACCAGCCAGGCGTTCGCCGCCAGCAGGCGCTGCACCGGGCCCCGTCGGCGCCTCCCGGCGTTCACAGGTTCCTCCCCCCCACCCGGAAGTAGATGACGGTGGCGAGGAGCATCACCGACATGATGGCGAACGAGAGCGCCGACCCGAACGGCCAGTTGCGGGCGGCGAGGAACTGGTCGACGACGTACTGGCCGAGCAGCGTCGAGGTGGACCCGCCGAGGATGGCCGGCGTCACGTAGGCGCCGATGGCCGGGATGAACACCAGGATCGACCCGGCCACTACCCCAGGCCGACTCAGTGGCCAGGTGATCTTGCGGAAGGCGGTCCATCCCGAGGCGTAGAGGTCCCTCCCCGCCTCCACGAGGCTCCAGTCCATGCGTTCTATGGAGGCGTAAAGGGGCAGGATCATGAAGGGCAGGAACCCGTACACCAGACCGATGAGGACCGCGGACGGGGTGAACAGCAGTCGCGTCTCTCCCAGGCCGAGGAGTTGGGTGATCTGCGAGACGAGCCCGTCCGACCCGAGGAGCACCCGCCAGGCGTAGGTGCGCACCAGGAAGTTGGACCAGAACGGGATCATGATGAGCACCAGGAGCACGTTGCGCATCGCCCGGGACCTGGTCGCCACGAAGTAGGCGAACGGGTACCCGATGAGCAGGCAGAGCGCCGTGGTGATCACCGCCAGGGTCAACGACCGCCAGGCGATCTGACGCACCAGGGGCTCGGCGAGCCGGGCGTACGAATCGAAGTTGAGGTCCTCGAGACGCGTGGCGCCCGTGGAGGTGCGGGTCCCCAGCGAGTACACGAAGACGATGCCGAGCGGGATGGCGAAGAAGATCGTCAGGTAGATCCACGCCGGGAGGCCGATCAGGAAGCCACGGCGTGATTCGGCCTTGCGGGCGCCGCGCTCCAGGCTGGCCCGCTCGACCGGGTCGGCCGTCTGGACCATCAGGCCTCCAGCACCTGTGTGGCCGCAATCGGCCACGACACCACCACGTCGGCACCCTCACGGTGCGTGGACATGCCCGGCAGGTTGGGATGGCGCACCCGCAGGCGGACCCCGGATTCGCAATCCACCTCGTAAGTGATGGCATCGCCCTGGTAGACACGGCGACGCACCCGGCCCGGCAACGCGTTGACCCCTTCCGCTGGCTCCTCACCGGTGGTGTGTAACCCGATCTTCTCCGGACGAATGGCGACCGTCACCGTGCGCCCGGCACCAGCAGGAGCGCCGACGACCGCGATCGCCGCGCCCCCCTCGAGGATCACCCGCTCGCTCCCGTCACTGGTGGCGCCGAGGAAGTTGGTCTCGCCGATGAAGTCGGCGACGAACCGGGTAGCCGGGCGCTCATAGATCTCCTCTGGGGTGCCGACCTGGAGCAGTCGGCCGTCGTGCATCACCCCGATGCGGTCCGACATGGTGAGCGCTTCCTCCTGGTCGTGGGTCACGTAGACGAAGGTGATCCCCACGCGCTCCTGCAACTCCTTGAGTTCGAGCTGCATCGCCTGGCGCAGTTTGAGATCGAGGGCCCCCAACGGCTCGTCGAGGAGCAGCACCTTGGGCTCGTTGACCAGGGCCCGGGCGAGCGCCACCCGCTGCTGCTGCCCACCGGAGAGCTGATCGGGTCGCCGCCCCTCCATGCCGTCGAGCCTGACCAGCTCGATTGCCTTGGCCACCCGGTCGTCGACCTCCGACCGGGCGACCTTCTGCATCTCCAGCCCGAAGGCGATGTTGCGAGCCACGGTGCGATGGGGAAACAGGGCATACGACTGGAACACGGTGTTGACCGGCCGTTTGTTGGGCGGACGCAGCCCCATGTCCTCGCCGAAGATCTCCAGCGCTCCTGCGGTGGGGAACTCGAGGCCAGCGATCATCCGCAGGGTCGTGGTCTTGCCGCAACCCGACGGACCCAGCAGTGAGAAGAACTCCCCGTCCTCGATGACCAGATCGACGCGATCGACGGCGATCACGTCGCCGAAATGCTTCTCGACCCCGTCCAGTCGAACCGCTGGCGTGCTCACCCTGATGCCTCCCGTGCGTGGACGATTCCGCCTCCAATCATGGTCATGTCGACCACCGCCTCACCCGCCGGACCGGTACCCGCTTCGAACGGGTTCCGGTCGAGCACCACCAGGTCGGCGTCGAAGCCTACGGCGATCGAACCGCTCGAATCGTCCCGGTGATTGACGAACGCAGAGCCAGCGGTGAACCCTCGCATGGCATCGTCGAGCCCGATGCACTCCTCCGGGTAGAACGGGTCCGCCGATCGATCCTCCGGTTGGCGACGGGTCACCGCCACTTCCATCTCGAGCATCGGATTCGCTGTGGAGACCGACCAGTCGCTCCCCATGGCGAGCCGGGCTCCCGCCTGGAGCAGGCTGCGGAACGGGTACTGCCATGCGGCGCGCTCGGGACCGAGGAACGGGATGGTGAGGTCGGTCTGATACCCGTCGGAACACGCCCAGAAGGGTTGGGCGTTGGCGACCGCGCCGAGGGCGGCGAATCGCGGCAGGTCGTCGGGATGGATCACCTGGATGTGGGCGATGTGATGCCGACGATCACCGGCTCCGTTGGCCAGTCGAGCTGCCTCGATGGCGTCGAGTGCCTGGCGCACGGCGCGATCACCGATGGCGTGGAAATGAACCTGAAACCCGTGCCCGTCGAGGGCGGTGACCGCAGCCGCCAACTCGTCGGACTCGATGAAGTCGATGCCGCGACGCTCGCTCGGGATACCCGACGCGTCCAGGTACGGCTCGAGCATCGCGGCGGTGAAATTCTCCGCCACGCCGTCCAGCATGATCTTGACGCTGATCGGCCGGTAGCCGGACACACCATCGCGACGCCGTTCCACCAATTCCTCGATCTGTTCCAGGCCGCGGTCGCGTTCCCACCACAGTGCGCCGACGACGTCGACGGGGAGACGACCCTTGGATGCCAACTCGAGGTAGGCGGAGTGGATCGCAGGGCCCACCGCGGCGTCCTGCCAGGCGGTGATCCCCAGCGGGAGCAGGTAGGCCAGCGCCGCTTCCAGGCCGACCAGATAGTCGGCGACGCCCACCGGTGGCATCACCGGCTCGACGAGGTCCATGGCCCCCTCCTGGAGGGTCCCCTGGGGACTCCCGTCGGGCGCGCGTTCTATACGCCCGTCGACGGGATCAGGGGTGGTCACCGTAATGCCGGCGGCAGAGAGGGCGGCCGAGTTGACCCAGGCACCATGGCCATCCCGATTGCGCAGGTAGGCGGGCCGACCGGGAACCAGCCGATCGAGCTCTTCAACCGTGGGTGTGCCCCCCGGATACCAGTCCATGGCCCAGCCCCCTCCCAGCACCCACGGGACGTTGGGATTGCGTCGGGAGTAGTCGTCGATCACCGCCGCAGCCTCGGCTGCGTCACGACAGTCGTAGAGAGCGCACCGGGTGAGTTCGAGACCCGCCGTGGCCGGATGGATGTGGGCATCCTGGAAGCCGGGTGTGATCAGCCTGCCCCGCAGATCGATCACTTCGGTGTTTGCGCCCCGGTGATCCTCGAGCTCACCATCGGCGCCGACGGCGGTGATGGTCCGGCCTGAGGTCGCCACCGCGGTGGCTCCGGGCACGCCGAAGACGACACCGTTGACGAACAGATACCCATCGCCGCCCACTCGTCCTCCGTCCGGTTACGCGTGGCGACGGGCAGTCTGGCACCGAGCAAGCAACCCTGCTCGGCCGGATCAGAAGTCGGCGACGTCTCCGGAGATGGCGGCGATCAGCGACACCGGGTCGACGGCATCACGCACGATGCGTTCCAGCAGATCGGTGACCGCGATCCCTTCCGATCTGGCCCTCGCCCGCAGCTGTCGGACCAGATCGGCGGGGAGTCTCGCCTCGATGCGCTCCTTGCGCTCCACCCAATCGGGGGGCGCGGGGTTTCCCCAGCCGGCCAGCTCGTACATGGGCTCACCTCGTGGAAATCACATGGATGTGATTACCCCGAAAACGATACCCACAACGGCGTTACGCTCCAAGGATTTCCCGCGCCACTACCCGATCAACGGCTACCGGTCAGCTGCGCGGCATGGTCATGGTGCCGTTGGCGAACTCGGTGCCGTCACCCTGAACGATGCGGTAAACGACGTCGACCCCGTCGGCCGTCACCGTCCCCTCGACCAGCAGCGACATCCCACCGAGGGAGGTGATGCTCTCCGCCTCGAAGTCGAGCGTGCCGGCTTCGTCGATGTCGATCGTCGCCTCCCCGAACAGGTCCGACTCGGTCGTGTAGGGCGGGGGCTCCGACAGATCGAACTCCAGCACCACCGGATCGGGACTCCCCACGCCGAAGACGTTGCCTCCGAGCATCAGGGTGACGGTCACCAGCGTCCCGTCCACGACGACGACCGCTTCGGCTGCACCGCTGGAGCCGAAGGTCAGGTTGTTCCACTCGCCCTCGTACTCACCCTCCAGGGCCTCCGCCATCGCCACCCGGCCAGCGGCTTCGTCCACGGTCGTTTCGGTCGCCGCGGTGGTCGTCGGTGACTCCCCCACAGTTGTCGTCGTAGGTGCCCCGGTCGTGGTGGTCTCACCACCATCCGAGCCCCCGCAAGCAGCGATCAGTCCCATACACGCGATCAACACGATGATCCGTCGCATCAGTTCTGTCCTCTCTGGAATTGAGCCCGGACGCTAGTGCTGTCAGGCGACGGGAGACGGGAGACGGGAGACTGCCCTACGCCACCTCGAACAGCCCCGCCGCCCCCATGCCTCCTCCGACGCACATGGTGCTCACCACGTAGCGGGCGCCCCGCCTCTTGCCTTCGATGAGGGCGTGACCCACCAGCCGGCTCCCCGACATCCCGTACGGATGACCGATGGAGATCGCCCCTCCGTCGACGTTGAGCAGCTCGTCGGGAATCCCGAGTCGGTCCCGGCAGTAGACCACCTGGACGGCGAAGGCCTCGTTCAGCTCCCAGAGGCCGATGTCGTCGACGGTCAGGTCGAACCGCTCCAGCAGCCTGGGTACGGCGAACACCGGCCCGATGCCCATCTCGTCGGGAGCACACCCCGCCACCGCCACCCCGCGGTAGTACCCGAGCGGCTCCAGGCCCCGCTTCTCGGCGGTGGCGGCATCCATGACGACACACGCCGAGGCACCGTCGGACAGTTGACTGGCGTTGCCGGCGGTGATGGTCCCGCCGAGCACCGGCGGCAGCCCGCCGAGGCCCTCGGCCGTGGTGTCGGGGCGGTTTCCCTCGTCACGGTCGAGCGTCACCTCGACGCGTCGTTCCTCGCCGGTCGCCTTATCCCGTTCCACTTTGGTGGTGGTGACGGCGACGATCTCGTCGTCGAACCGGCCCGCCTCCTGGGCGGCG
>DATKBG010000276.1:0-6275 GCA_035514255.1 Acidimicrobiia bacterium | reverse complement strand
CGAGGTGGTTCGCAGGCTGATGGGCGCGACCAACCCCCTCGATGCCTCGCCGGGGACCTTACGGTCCGACTTCGACACCGAGATAGGCGAGAACCTCGTGCAAGGGAGTGACTCGCACGAGAGCGCCCAGCGCGAGCTCGGCCTGTTCTTCGAGGAGTAGGGGTCTGCTACCGGCTACCGGCTGCCAGCTACCAGCTGCCAGCTGCCAGCTACCGGCTACCGGCTGCCAGCTACCGGCTACCAGTCTCCTGTCCTCGGCCACTCCCTTCGCTGGCTAGCCGCGAATGGCGAATCGCGAATCGCGAATCGCGCCGCTCCCTCTTTCATAAAGGTCGCCGGGGGGTACACTCGCCAAGCAGCTGGCAGGGGCATTCACCCGGTAGGGGTATTTACATGGCTTCGAACATGAATCTGATGTCGATGGCCACCCGCGACATGGCCATCGACCTGGGGACCGCCAACACCCTCGTCTACGTGCGCGGCGTGGGAATCGTGCTCAACGAGCCCTCGGTGGTCGCGATCAACACCCGCGACAACCGCGCCCTCGCCGTCGGCCTGGAAGCCAAGCGAATGATCGGGCGGACGCCGAGCCACATCCAGGCGATTCGGCCATTGCGCGATGGCGTCATCGCCGACTTCGACATCACCGAGAAGATGCTGCGCTACTTCATCAAGAAGGTGCAGCCGCGGCGCTGGGCTCGGCCTCGCATCATCATCTGCGTTCCCTCGGGCATCACGGGTGTCGAGCGTCGCGCCGTCGAGGAAGCGGCCTACCACGCCGGTGCCCGCCGCGCCTACACGATCGAAGAGCCGATGGCGGCGGCGATCGGTGTGGACCTGCCCATCAACGAGCCTGTTGGCTCGGTCATCGTCGACATCGGCGGCGGTACCTCCGAGGTCGCCGTCATCTCGATGGGGGGGATCGTCGTGTCGCGGTCGGCCCGGGTCGGCGGCGACGAGCTCGACGAGTCGATCGTGAGTTTTGTCAAGAAGGAGTACAACCTCCTCATGGGCGACCGTACCGCCGAACAGCTGAAGATCGCCATCGGTTCGGCCTGGCCATTCTCGGACGAACCCAATGCTGAGGTTCGAGGACGCGACCTGGTGACCGGTCTACCCAAGACGGTGGTGATCACCGCAGCCGAGGTGCGAGAGGCCATCGAGGAATCGGTGCAGGGGGTCGTCGACGCCATCAAGTTCTGCCTGGACAAGACGCCGCCGGAGCTCGCCGCCGACGTGATGGACCGCGGCATCGTGCTCACCGGCGGCGGGGCGCTTCTGCGCGGCCTCGACGTCAGGATCGCCAACGAGACCGGCACACCGGTGATCACCGCGGACAACCCGCTCCACTCCGTGGTCATCGGCTCAGGTCGGTGCCTCGAGGAGTTCGACACACTCCAGGACATCCTGACGACCACGGCCGGCAGCGGGATCTAGCGGGCCGGCCGATGTGGCGGCCCGGCGGCATCGACCGCAGCACTTCCCTCCTCATAGGGCTGATCGTTCTCTCATTGACGCTGCTCACCGTGGATTTGCGGGCGTCGGGTGCCGGAGTCGGTGCCACCCTGCGTGAGGGTGTTCAGGGTGTTCTCTCGCCCGTACAGCGGGCCGTGTCGACTGCCACCAAGCCCTTCGCCGGCTTTGTGGAGAGCCTCTCGGATCTGTTCAGTGTCAACGCGGATAACAATCGACTCCGCGAACGCGTCCTCGAACTCGAGCAGGAGGTGGCGCAGTTGCAGAGCCTGGAGAACCGGGTTCGAGAGTTCGAGGCCCTGCTCGGGCTGGCCACTCCCGCCGGCCTCGACACCATCACGGCCGAGGTTCTTGCGGTCGGTGTCTCGGAGTTCGATCACATCCGCGTGATCAGCAAGGGCCGCAACGACGGGATCGGCGTCGGCATGCCGGTCGTCGACGAGGGTGGTCTGGTCGGCCGTGTGGTGTCGGTCACGGCGACGACGGCACACGTCAGGCTCGTCGTCGACCCCATCGAGAGTGTCGCCGTGCGGGTGGAGCGCACCGGGGAGACGGGCTGGTTGTCGGGTCGAGGGTCCGGGCCGATGGTCCTCGAACTGCTCAACTCGGACGCCGCGGTACTCGCTGGCGACATTCTCGTGACCGCGGACGGCAAGTACCCGTCCGGTATCGCGGTGGCGACCGTGGTTCGGGCGGCGCGCTCGGAGGTGGGGTTCTCCCTCCGCACCGAGGCGACACCGACGGCTGCACTGAGCCGCATCGACCTGGTTTACGTGCTCGTCTACACCCAGGACTCACCGGGCATCACCGTCGACGATGGGTCGGGTCGCATCCCCGCGGTGGTCCCCGAGGACCCGGGCGATCGCACCTCCGGGGAGTCGGACGAGGAACCGGTCACCACCACCACGACCTCCGTCTCCGACGACCCCACGCCGTGAGGGCGCGTCACATCCTCATTGCGGCCGCGGTAGTGGTGGTCGCCGTCATTCTGCAGACCAGCCTGTTCGCCCGGATCCGTCCGTTCGACGTGGCGCCGGCGCTGACCGTCCTGGTCGTGGTGGGATTTGCGCGCCACTTCCCGGCCGAGACGGCCATGCTGCTCGGCTTCGGTGCAGGGCTCCTGCAGGATCTGCTCGCCGTGTCACCGCTCGGGCTATGGGCCCTGGTGATGACCACCGTCGCCTACGCGACGGTCCGCTTCCGCGGGCGGCTCGAGGAGGACTTCGGGCTGATGACGCCGTTCGTGTTCGCGGCGACGTTCGGTGGTCTCTTCTTGTTTGCGGTCCTCGGTACGATCTTCGGGGAGAAGACCCTCGCCGATGGAGGCGCGGTGAAGAAGCTCCTGGTGCCAGCCATTTACAACGCCGTACTCTCCCTGGCCGTTCTCCCCTTCACCGCCTGGACGATCGGCGCGTCACGCCGACCGGGCACGGAGTTCAGGCTGTGATCGCTTCGTGGCGACAGACGACCGTCGGCACCCTGGTGACCGCCATGATGGTGGTCCTCCTGCTACGACTGTGGTACCTGCAGGTCACCGACGTCGAGGACTCCCTGGAGGTCGCCGCCGCCCAGCAGATCCGCACCGTCTCCATCGAGGCGCCGCGAGGGGACATCTTCGACCGTGACGGGCGCTTCCTGATGGCAGGCACGATCGCCAGCATGCGGGTGGTGGTCGACCGTCAGCTGATCAGCCTGGAGGAGGAAGAGAGCGTCCTCATTCCCAATCTGGCGACGTTGCTCGCCATCCCCGCCGCCGAGATCGTGGCCGAGTTCGAGTTGCGCGGGTCTGGGGCTCGCTTTCCCATCGGCGGCGAGGTGTCCAACTCGACGGCGCTGTTCGTCCTCGAGAACATCGGCCACTTCCCGGGGGTGAGCGTGGAGCCGGTGCCGGTACGCGTGTATCCGCTCACCGAGACGGCGGCTCATGTGATCGGGTACATAGGTGCCCCCGGCTCCAGCGATCTCGAGGCAGGCGCGTCCCCCAGCGATCGCGTCGGAAAGTTCGGTATCGAGCGATCGTATGAGGAGTATCTCGCCGGTACCCCCGGTGCCATCACCTATCGGGTGAACGCCCACGGCGACATCCTCGGCGTGCTCGAGGAGCGGCCACCGCAGCCGGGAGGGAGCCTCATCACCACCCTGGATCTCACGCTGCAACGGGTCACCGAAGAGACCCTGACGCAGGCCATCGCGCTCGCCCGACAGGTAGGCGAGGACGAGGTGATCAGGGCGGCCGCGGTCATCCTCGATGTCACCGACGGGTCAGTGCTGGCGATGGCGTCGGTTCCCGCCTTCGACCCCAGCGCGTTCTCCACCGGGCGCATCTCGGTGGACGACTGGGAGGCGATGCAGGAGAAGGCGGTCCAGAACAACTTCGCCATCCAGGGCCGCTATCCGCCGGGTTCGTCGTTCAAGACCATCGTCTACGCCCTCGCCCGTCAACATTCCATCGCTCCGGTGAACGAGGAGGAGCATGAAGGTCGCGTCGACGCCAGTGACCCGACGTCGTACTTCTGCGACGGCCAGCTCGAGTTCGAGGCGACGCCATTGCTCAACGACTGGAAGCCCGGCGGTCATGGCCTGGTGAATCTGGGACAGTCGCTCCACCAATCCTGCAACCTCTACTACTGGTCGATCGCTCTTCGGATTTGGGAGCAACGCGCCGAGTTGGGTGAGGACCGGCTCCAGCAATGGGCACGCCTTCTGGGCTTTGGCAGCCAGACCGGCATCGATCTGCCCTTCGAGGCCGACGGCCTGGTCCCGGATCGGACCTGGTTCCAGCGCCATCAGCAGCAGCAGACCGGGGTGGTCCGACCGGAGGGGGGGTGGGCGGCAGGTGACGTGATGAACATCGCCACCGGTCAGGGTGCCTTGGTCGTGACCCCGCTTCAGATGGCGGTGGCCTACGCCGCCCTGGTCAACGGCGGGACCGTGTGGGAGCCGCGGGTCGTCCAATCGGTCCGCGATTCGCAGAACAACGTCATTTACACCCATGTCGCCAGTGCGGCCGGGACGATCGAGATCTCCGAGGACACGATCGCAGACCTCAAGCGCGACCTCAATGGCGTCGTCAACAGCACCTTCGGGACCGCCCGTCGCGCTTTTGAGGGGTTCTGTGACACCGGTGTCCCCGATAGCGAGTGCGCCGCGCTGCGCGAAGTCGGCGGCAAGACGGGCACTGCCGAGATCCGTCAAGCGCTCGGGGAGGACGGCCCGGACATCGACACCGCGTGGTTCGTGGGTGTGGCTCCCCTCAGCTCACCGAGGTATGTGGTCGCGGTCGTCATCGATCAGGGGGGTTCGGGCGGCCTGGTGGCGGCACCGGCGGCCCGCCGGATCTTCCAGTACCTCATGGGCGAGACCCCCGATCCGCTGCGTCGCGGCGACGACACCGAACGATGACGATGCTGGGCAGGGTCGACCTACGAGACGACCCGAGACGGGCGCGTCCCGACGTGGTGATGGTGGGGATCGTCGCCGTGCTCACCGCACTCGGGCTGATCCTCATCTACAGCGCGTCCGCCCCGCGATTGCGACTGGTGGGGGACGACCCCAATGGCCAGATGATCCGTCAGCTGATCTTCGTGGCGATCGGGATAGCCGCCATGATCGGCACCTCGCTGATCACCGACCGGTCCTGGCGGATGGTCACTCCGCTCATCTTCGCCGGTGTGATCCTGCTGCTGCTGGCCACGATCACCCCGCTCGGCGTGGAGCGGCAGGGCGCACAGCGCTGGATCCCCTTCGGGGTCATGGACCTGCAGCCTTCCGAGCTCGCCAAGCCGGCGGTGATCCTCGCACTGGCGGTGCTGCTCACCCCGGAGAACGAGATCGGCGTGAGCTGGCGCAGGATCGGGAAGGCGGCAGCTCTCGTCGCGCTTCCGGCCGCTTTGATCTTCATGCAGCCCGACTTCGGCACCATGCTGGTGTTCGGGTTCATCACCGTGGTGATGCTGTTCATGGCCGGCACCACTACCCGCCAGCTCATGATCCTGCTCGTCGGTGGGTTGCTGGTCATGGTTGCCATCATCGAACTCGACCTGCTGCGCGACTATCAGCTCGCCCGAATCATCGGGTTCCTCAACCCGGGCAGTGATCCACTTTCGGTGAACTACAACCAGATCCAGAGCCAGATCACCATCGGCAACGGTGGTCTCTTCGGGAGCGGGCTCTTCCAGGGCGCGCAGACCAATCTCGCGTTCGTCCCGGCCCAATCCACCGACTTCATCTTCACCGCCCTCGCCGAGCAACTCGGGTTCCTGGGAGCGACCGTCGTGTTGGCGCTGTACACGGTCCTGATCTGGCGGATGCTCGCCGTCTCGGTGGCTGCACGTGACAAGTTCGCTCAGTTGGTGGCCGGCGGAATCGCTGCCATGTTCGCCTTCCACGTGTTCGTCAACGTGGGTATGACGCTAGGACTGCTTCCGGTGACCGGGCTCCCCCTGCCGTTCATGTCGTTCGGGGGTTCGTTCTACCTGGGGACCGCTGTCAGCGTGGGCATCGTCAACTCCATTTGGATGAACCGCAGCCCGGTACCCGGGGACCGCCGGCTGGCAAGCCTCTAGGGGTGGCCAGTGGCCAGTGGTCAGTGGTCAGTGGTCAGTGGTCAGGGTCGGCTGTAGTCTCGCTCCCATGGACCGAAGGGATGACCGTGGCTGGATCGAGGTCATCTGTGGGCCCATGTTCTCAGGCAAGAGCGAGGAACTGATACGTCGGATCACTCGGTACAACATCGCTCGAGTCCCCACCCAGACCTTCAAGCCCCGTATCGACGACCGGTACGCCTCGGAGGAGGTCGTCTC
>DATKBG010000275.1:0-3586 GCA_035514255.1 Acidimicrobiia bacterium | reverse complement strand
AGCAGCCGCCGCCGACGGGACCGCCCGAACCCCGCCCCGAGCCACTGGCCGAAGAACACGACGAGCGCCAGCGTGCCGGTGGCCACGTACACCCAGCCGAAGAGCACGATGCGGATCGCCACGAAGGGCCTACCCCGCGTGATCCGCCTGATCACATCGGCCATCAGGGCCAAGATCAAGAGGAGCGGCAGGAGCGCCGTCGCCACCAGGAACAGGACGAGGTAGCTGGGGACCGTCCGAAGCCGGCGGAGCGTGCGACGACGCCTCGTCTCCACCCTAGAGGTACTGCCCCGGGGCCTCGCCAGCGCGGGTACCCGCCTCGATCGCCCGCATCCGCACCTGTTGCAGCTGATCGGCCGCAGCCGCATGCTGGCTCCACACCGACGCCTGAATCCCGGCGAAGAGACCCTCGAGCCATCCGACCAACTGGGCCTGGGCAACCCGCAACTCCGGCTCGGTCACTGCGCCCTCCTGGAGGGGGAGGAACAGCTCGTTGAACTCGTCGCGGAGGGTCTCGGGGAGCATCTCATCGAGTTCGGTGAGCGACTGACGGTGGATCTCCACGAGCCGACGGCGACCCCCCTCATCCAACGGTGCTTGTCGAATCTCATCCAGCATGGCTCTCGTCATCGAGGCAATACGGATGAGTTTCGGGGTCTGCTCCATCGTGATCCGATCGGCATCGGCGCTGGGCACGATCGCCGTCTCGTCGGTGGCTGCGTCTTCCGGTTCTGGACTCATGAGCAATTCAGGATAGGAGCGGAGCGGAAGTCGTCCACTTCCGCAACCGAATCGACAGACAGGTGAGACCGCCGTCGGCACGGGCTATCTCGGACACGTCGACCGTGGACACCCGGTGACCCAGGGATTCCAACCGGTCGGCGGTATTGGGAAAGGCCGAGGAGGCGAGCAGGGTGCCGTCGGGAAGACGCACCACGTTGGCGGCCCCGGGATCGTCGTCCGCAACCGGCACCGTTCGGAAGCAGTGGAATGCATCGGTCTCGACCGAGGCCTCGTGCATGAGCACGGTCTCGTCGTCGAGCGCGGTCGCCGCCGACTTGAGGTGCAGCACGCCGGAGGTGTGCACCGGCACGACGCGCCGGCCGCGCACTCCGGCGAACCGCTCGAGCGCGGCGATGCCGTCGGCGTTGGTTCGGCTCCCGACGCCGACGAACACCGTGGAGCCCACCTGAAGGACGTCACCACCGTCGAGCGTCGCCGGCGACGCCATCCATTCGACGGCGACGAAACGCTCCAGGGCCTCTCCCACCGAGGTCGTCTCGTGGCGCCGGTTCGGGTGACCCGGAACGGTGAGGAGTGCAGCATCGTCGAGCACGACGGCCGTGTCCTCGACAAAACAGGCGTCAGGGAGATCCGGAGCCATTGCCACCCACTCCAGGGTGAAACCGTGTTCGACGAGCGCTGTGGTGTAAGCGGCATGCTGGCGACGAGCCACCGCGGCGTCGAGCGGTGGCGAAGTTGGTGTCTCGGTGACGCAGTCGATGAAGGCGTCCGATACCTCACGGACCAGAGCGATCGGCCCCATCGGTCAGCCCGGTAGGCCAACCAGGTAGTCCTCGGCCTCGTCGGACCACTCCAACTCGACGAAACCCTTCGCCGATGCGGCACGAGCGAATTGGAGGAATCCGCCGTAGCCATAGGACCGCTCGTTGAAATCGGCGTCCGCCTTGCGCATGCCGTCCTTGAGCCCCGACAACGGCCGTTGCTTGCCGCGAGCGTTGCCGACGACAGTGGCGAGGAGCCGAAACGCCTCCTCCTCCTGGCCGCCCCGCTGGCTGAAGGCCACCTCGGGGTCACCGCGCGCTGGCCCCTCGGACAGCTCGATCACCCCACGTTCTGCCAGGCTTCTCAGGAGTTCGCGGAAGCCCCTGAACCCGTACTCGGGCTCACTGAAGGTCGGGTCCTTGCGCAGGATCGCTCGCTTGAGGCCCGAGGCGAGCACCACCCCATCGCTCGACCGCTGCAGACCGGAGAGCGTCTGGGTGACCAGTTCGTCGATGCTCGACGGCGGTTCAGGACTTGCTGCCCGCGTCCGGGAGGTGGTCTTTCGATCACGCTTGGGAGTCTCCACGCCCTCGAGCGACTCGTAGAACAAGAACTCGTCGCATGCCGGAGGAAGCAGTGCCGATGTGGACGCCCGAATCCCGATGCCGACGACTCGCCGGTTGAGCTCACGCAGCTTGTGGACGAGCGGAGTGAAGTCACTGTCTCCCGTGGCGAGGACAAAGGTGGTGATGTAGTCCCGCTCGAAGCTGAGCTCGATGGCGTCGACGGCCATCTTGATGTCGGCGGCGTTCTTGCGGCTCGCACCGATCCTCTGGGGTATCTCGATCAACTCGACGTGGTTCTCGGTGAGCGTCCGCCGGAACTCCTCGAAGAGGTTCCAGTCGGCGTAGGCCCGGCGCACCACGACCCGACCCCGTGACGCCAGCGCATCTGCAATCGGTTTGAAGTCAAGGGCACCCCCGCGTGCCTCGCGGGCGCCGATCGCCAGATTCTCGAAGTCCATGAACAGGGCAATCCGCTCTTCGCTGCGATCCATACCGCGAGGGTACAGGTGCCGGGCGGTGCTGTGGGATAGCCCCGACCGGCGTTTACGCTCAGCTCGACCTCAGGAGTGCCCGATGCCCCGGCGGCGCGAATATGTGAGCTTCTTCAGAGACATCCGCGGCGGTCGGCGTCGCGAGCTTTCCGCGTTCGAGGGGCGCCGTGGCATCACCGTGTTCCTGCTGCCTCTGCTCGCCCTCACCGTCCTGGGCGTCTCGATCTGGTGGTACGCGATCCGCGACGACGGCGGCGGTGCCCGCGACGACATCACGCTCGAGGATGTCAACGTGCCCAACGTGCTTTTTCCACTCGAGGATTCCGAGCTCCCCATCACTGCCGGGGGTGAGGTGCGCTGCACGGTCGAAAGCGTCGGTTGGTCCACGTTCCAGGGCAATCTCCAAAGGACCGGATGCACCACCGTGCGCGCCATCGCCAGTCCCATCATCCTCTGGGAGGAGGATGTAGGCGTCCAGGGGTGGCTGAACAGCCCGGTCATCGTCGAGGTCACCGAGAACAACCAGCCCGTGCTGCGCGTCATCGTGGGCAGCGCCGGCACCGGCCAGGGGTCGCGGGACAACAGCGACGGCGTCTACGCCCTCGACCTGGCGACCGGTCAGCGGAAGTGGTTCTTCGGAGCCGAGCTCGACGTCAACGGTGTCGGGTACGCGGATGGGACGGTCGTGGCCACCGGCGACGAGGGACGGGTCTGGGCACTGAGCGCCAGCGACGGTCGGGTGGTGTGGAGCGCCGACCTGGACGCGGCCACGTTCGGCAACCCGCTGACCACCGGCGGTCTCGTGGTGGTCGGAGACGGCGATGGCCGGGTCACTGCCTTTGACATTCGCACCGGAGCCGAGCGCTGGCAGGTGCGCCTCGAGGGACCGGTACGGGCGGGTCCTTCGTCCAATGGCGAGGTGATCCTCGTCCACACCGAGTTGCGGGACGTGATGGCGCTCTCGCTGGACGGATCGGAGCTGTGGCGAACCCGGATCAGGGGCAGCGAGCCCCGAGCGGAGAA
>DATKBG010000274.1:0-2958 GCA_035514255.1 Acidimicrobiia bacterium | reverse complement strand
TCCCTGGTCTTGACCTCTATCACCGGGCAACACGTCTTGACGTTCTTCTTGGAGGAGATGATCGTCTCCACCTGCTTGGCGGCCTTCCTGCCCTGCGTAAGCGCCACGTTGTCCTTCGGCGGATAGATCACGTTCACGCAGAGACATTTCTTGTTCCGTGGCAGCCGCTTCTGTATCGGACATAACTTCCATGGATCGGTCGGCGGAGACATCAGGGCCACGACAGTAAAGCAGCTCTCCCCCTCCCCGAGGCATTGCCAGTGGCATGCGCCGACGAAGACGCCGTTGGGGAAGTCCTCGGCCGCGACCGGTCGCTCGCCGGTGATAGAGATCGATACCAACTCCCCTTCCACGGTCGCTCCGGCCTCGAGAGCCGGCTTAAGTCCAGCCGCACCCTCGAATCCCTGGAAGGAGACCATCGCCGGATCGAAAGTGATCTGGACCGTGGCTTCAGCCACCGGGCGATCTCGTTCCGGAATCCAGAACACGCCGGTGCTGAACCGAGAGCCGGTCGTCACGGCGCCTGGATCCTGCAACCAGGCCGCAGCAAAAGGAATGCTTTCCGTCTCCCGCACCTCAGACTCGGCGTCCTCGACCGTCACCTGGACGGAGCCGGATCCTGGGAACCGTACTGGAAGGTTGGCTTCGAGGCCGAAGGGAGCGAGAGCCGCGACGGGTTGATCGTCAACCGAGGCCACGAGGCGGCTCGGGTCCAGACCGTTTCCGAAGCGATCCTCGAGCCTGGCACGGAGCACGAGCTCACCGAATGGTTGCTCCGTGCGCGGATCGTTTCCGCCGATCAGGTTGATTCTGGCCGGTGGACCCGGAACGAGGGTCACACAAGTGCCGGCCGCGACGAAATCATCGAGGTCACGGGCGATCAGGGTCCAGTTGCCGGCGATATTCGTCTGAAATCTGCCTTGGTAGACTCCGTTCCCGATCTCCTCGACGGCGCCTTCTGCGGACGCCAGCAGATCGGAATGGCCCTCGAACGAGATCCTGGCCCCCGCAACGGGTCGATCGCTCCGGTCCAGGGCGACGATCCTGGCCGTCACCTCACCCGGCTCGACAGAGAAGACCGGAGCGGAGTAGAGGAATAGGTTGTGGGTCATCCCCCCGCTGTGCCCTCTGAAGTAAACGGACACTCTGGGATCGTCCACGAGCTCCGCGACGACGATGGCGAACCCCGTATCGATGAATTTCCCGTCGACCGTCGCGCGCCCCGCGTCGTCGGCCCTGACCTCTACCGCTCGACCGCCGTCGGGGAGGAGTATCAGTGGTCCTTGAACGACCTCGAAACGCACCGCCACACCCTCGGCGGGTCGGAGGTCATTGTCGAACAGCGCATCGACGGCCGCCACGCCCGTTACGATCTCTCCGACCTCCGCATCGAACTCGAGAGGTCCTGCCGAATCGAGAACGACCGGACGTTCGGCGAGCGCCGGCGAAACGACGGAGCGGATCAACCCTTCCGCAAAACCACGGGCAGCGGCCTCAACGAGTTGGATTTCCGAGGACTTCATGCTTCCTCACTTCTGCAGCTCCTCGATGGTCTCGTCGATCAGGCGCCGGAGCCGGTCCTTCTCCTCCTGGCTTCGTTTCGAGCGGTCGAGGGCGGCGCGCATCCCTCGGAGCTGGCGGATCTTCCGGCGGCGCTCCGCCTCTGTCAGCATGAGACGCAGCGCCTCGCGGATCCTGTGGTTGTACCCGACGATCGCGTCGAAGTACGGAGAGTCGGGGCCGACGGTGGGGGGGATGGGCCCGTCGTCGGGGACGGCGGCACCGCCGCCGGGAGCCGTCCCGCCGGGAGGCTGGCCGCCCCCGGGAGGTGGGGTTCCGCCGGGGGTGCCCCCGGGAGGCGGAGTCCCGCCGGGGGGCGGGGTCTCCCCGGCACCGCTGTCGCCCTGGCCGCCCGCCGCCTGCCCTCCCGCCGCCCGGCGCGCCGCCTCCTCCAGGAGCTTGTCGATCAGATCCTGGAGGCGCAGCGCACGCTCCAGGTCGCCGTCGCCGAGCGCGTCTGCGGCCTCGCCCGCGAGCTTGGCCGCGAACCGCAGGATCTGGAGGGTCTCGGCATCGAAGGCAGGGCAGAAGAGGAGGTCGGAAGACAGGGCGACCAGAGGGACGCTGGCGGCGGCCTCGTCGGACAACGCCTCCCTGAGCACCTCCGCGTCGGCGATCACGGAGCCCAAAACCCCGCGTGCCGAGCCCAGGGCCGCGGCCAGGCCGGCCGGATCCATCCCGAGCACGTCGCCCACCGTCGCCCCCGCCAGGGCCACCACCGCCTCCGGCTCCGGCTCGAGGGCGAGGAGGGCGGAGGCGCGTCGGCGCGCGGCGAGCAACCGGCCGCGCGTCGCCGGGACGACGAGCACGAGCGTCGCAGGGTCCCAGGCCACGAGGTCGCGCACCGTCTCGACGCCGGACTCGCGGAGGGCGCTGACGTCCCCCGGCCGTAGACCGCGGAGGACGCCGACCTCGAGGATCCCCAGCAAGGAGTTTTCGGCGACGAACGAGGGCTCGAGCCCCGACCGACGCCGAGGGTCCATGGAACCGATACAGTTTGCAGTGGTCACGATTCACCTCCCCTGGTGAATGGACGAACGCACCTTGGTCCCACCTGCGAGATCCAGCCCGACTTCTGGCCCTCCTGGTTTTGAGGAACCTAGCACCCGCTGGAGAGCGGTGTCAACAAGCACCTCCTCCGCCCGGCGCTTGTTTGCGAATGGCCTCGAAAGCCGGGCCGACACCATCGAACGGGCTCATGACGGCGCCCCGCCCGGCGTGAGCTGGAAGAGATGTGCGACGTCGAAGTCGAGGTCGGTGACGCCGCTGCCGCGGCGGGTCGTGACCCGGAGGGTGACCTCGAGGTAGCGGGCGTCGATGGTCGGGACGAAGCCGGCGGCCTCGCCGAGCTCGTAGACGAGCTGGACGAAGAGGCCGGCCGCGCGGAGGGTGGGGAAG
>DATKBG010000273.1:0-2040 GCA_035514255.1 Acidimicrobiia bacterium | reverse complement strand
TACTTCCCCAACATCTTCTTGACGCGCGGCTCGTCCACGGACGACACGGTCTTCATCCCCTTCAGGCGACGCAAGCGACTGCTCGACTTGTTGCCCACAACGAGGTGGGACCGGTACGCCTGCCGACGCAGGATCTTGCCCGAGCCCGTGACCTGGAAGCGCTTGGCGGCGGACCGCCTCGTCTTTTGCTTCGCCATCTCTACGCCTCTTCTCCGGCGGAATCGTCCTCCGCCTTGGCCGCGGGTGCCTCCCGCTGCCGCTTCTCCGGCGCAAACGACATCGTCATGTTGCGCCCCTCCAACTTCGGGCCCATCTCGACCGAGCCGTAGTCGACCACCTGTTCGGCCAGTTTCCGCAAGATCCGCTCGCCGAACTCCGGGTGGGCCAACTCCCTCCCCCGGTACATCATCGTGACCTTGACCTTGTCGCCGTCGCTGAGAAACTCGATCACCCGCCGCTTCTTGACGTCGTAGTCGTGCGTTTCGATCTTCGGGCGGAACTTCACTTCCTTGACCACGGTTCGGGTCGACTTCTTGCGGGCCTCGCGCTGCTTGACCGACTGCTCGTACTTGTACTTGCCGTAGTCCATCAAGCGACAGACGGGGGGCTTGGCGTCGGCGGCGACTTCCACCAGGTCCAGCCCCAGCTGGTTGGCCAGATAGCGTGCCTCGTCTATGGCGAGGACTCCGATCTGGCTCCCATCAGGTGCGACCACGCGCACCTCTTTGGCTCGAATCTTGTCGTTGACCCTCAGTTCCTGGGCGATCTCGACCTCCCGATCGTCGCGTCCACTACATGAAAGAGACGGCAGCGGCTGCCGTCTCTGCGATGAGACCTCGGCGCACCGTCGGTGGCCGGGTGGGAAGCAGCGCCTCCTCTTTCGTATTCAGTTACGGCCCACAGTATACGGCCGCCACCACGAGTCAACACCCTCCTCGGGCCGGGGATTCCCGCCCTGGCTCAGAAGAGCCGCCCCTGCCCGTGACGATCGGCGCGCTCGACCCCTTCCCACATCAGACCGTCCATGAACACCCAGGACCGCCGGTGGATGGTGCTGGGACCGTACGCCTGGAGAGCGGCCTGGTGCTTCGGATCGGGATACCCCTTGTTCGAGTCGAATCCGTAGTGGGGAAAGTGGCGCGCCTCCTCGCGCATGAACCGGTCGCGGGTGACCTTGGCCAGGATCGAGGCGGCGGCGATGGAGAGACAGCGGGCGTCGCCCTTGACCACCATCGTCGTCGGCACTCCGTCGACGAAGTCCCATCGCCCGTCGACCAGCACCCGGTCGGGTCGCACGTCGAGCGCATCCATGGCACGCGAAGCGGCGAGGCGGTGCGCCGCCGACATCCCGAGATCGTCACACTCCTCTGGCGAGGCATGGGCGACTGCCCAGGCGTCGCACCAGCCGGCGATTCGGTCGAAGAGCGCCTCGCGCTCGCCTTCCGTCATCATCTTCGAGTCCCGGATCTTGTAGACCCGCCGTTCTTGAGGGATCACGGCGACGCCGACCGTGATCGGGCCCGCCCAGGCGCCGCGGCCCACCTCGTCGACGCCCCCCACGTGGGCCGCTCCCGCATCCCATCGTTCCCGTTCCGCCGAAAGCGACGGCGAGGCCCGCTTCAGGGAAGGTCTGAGACGGGGTACGGGCGCTACCGACACAGCCCGAGGTTACCGGGATCAGTCGTTCGGGCCGGGAGGGGCCGCCCGCAACGAGGCGACGACGCGAGTCGCTTCGATCGCAGCTCGGGCTGCCTCGGCTCCTTTATTACCGGCGCCGGGACGGCTCCGTTCGACGGCGTGGCCGATGTCACGGACCGTGAGCAGCCCGATCCCGACGGGTCTCCCGCTGTCAACCGACACCTGCATCAGCCCGGCCATGGACTGCGTGGCCACGTGGTGGTAGTGGTCGGTCTCCCCTTCGATGACCGCCCCGAGCGCGACGACGCAGTCGTGGTCGGCGTCGACGAGTGCCCGGGCGATGACAGGTAGCTCGAGTGCTCCAAGAACCTCGACCACGGTCGGCTCGGTCACACCGAGCTT
>DATKBG010000272.1:0-2832 GCA_035514255.1 Acidimicrobiia bacterium | reverse complement strand
TGCCCGCGGCTGGCATGTGGACCGCCTTCCCCGAAACGTGCGGGGGTGTGAACCATCGGAGTGCGGCAACTGCAGCATGGGATGTCGCCTCGGGGCGAAGCAATCCTGTCTCGAGACCTGGCTCCGGGATGCGGTGGCCTCGGGGGCGACCCTGGTGCCGGGAGCGGAGGCCACGCGGATCCTCGTCGAGGGCGGCCGGGCGGTCGGTGTTGTGGTGCGGTCGGCGGCCGGGCCGATGACCATCCGGGCGCGAGCCGTCATCCTCGCCGCCGGAGCCCTCCACACCCCGGCGATCATGGTGCGCAGTGGCATCACCGGTGCTGCGGTCGGCCGCCACCTGACCCTGCACCCGGTCACCGCGGTGTGGGGGCGGTACCTCGAGCCGGTGGACCAATGGACGGGGATCCTCCAGGCGAGGTACTCGGACGAGTTCGCCGACCTCGACGGCGAGGGGTACGGGTTCAAGTTCGAGACCACCGCGGTCCATCAGTCGTTCCCACCATTGCTGTTCGGCTTCGAGTCTGGTGCCTCGCTCATGCACGATCTCGCCCGGCTCCGGTACTGGTACCCCATCGGAATCCTGTTGCGGGATCGTGGCACAGGCCGGATGACGATCGGCCGGGATGGAACGGCGCGCTGGCGATATCGGTTCGACCGGACTGATTTGCGGCACCTGGGGGTGGCTATCGAGAAGGCCGCAGCGGTCCACGCCGCTGCCGGCGCCTCGGAGGTGCTGTCGTCGACGCTTCAGTCGGTGCGCTGGACTCCGACGAGCGGGGGGACCGAGTCGGGCTTCGCCTCCCAGGTGGCCGCCGCCGGACTCGGTGCCAACCGCACGGTGTTTGTGTCGTTCCACCAGATGTCGTCGGCCCGCATGGGTTCGAACCCGGACGAGTCGGTCATCGGTCCCTGGAACGAGGTCCACGCCGTGCCGGGACTGTTCGTGATGGATGGCTCGGCCTTCCCGACGGCCTCCGGTGTCAATCCCGCGCTGACTATCCAGGCGGTTGCCTATCGGGCAGCCACCATGCTGGCAGAGCGCCTCGCCTGACCTCGTACGGCTATGAGCTATGGCTGCGGATCGCCAATCCGAGAGTGGAACGAGCCGATGGCTTCCCTGCGTTGTTCGAGGAACTCGATGATCGCACCGGCTACGTCCACGCCGCTGGCGCGCTCGATCCCTTCTAGCCCGGGGGAGGCGTTGACCTCGATGATGAGCGGGCCATCGTCGGACCGCAACAGGTCGACTCCGGCGACGTCCAGGCCGAGGGTGTGGGTGGCGGCGATCGACGAGTCGATTTCCTCCGAGGTGAGTTCGACAGGGTGGGCGGTGCCGCCCCGGTGCAGATTCGCCCGGAACTCGCCCTCGGCCGCGACGCGTTCCATGGCGGCGACCACCCGGCCCCCGACCACGAAGACCCGGACGTCGTTGCCCCGCGCCTCCTGGACGAACCGCTGGACCAAGATGTTGGCATCGAGTAGCCGAAAGGCGGCGATCACGGACTCCGCCGCCTTGCGGGTCTCGGCGAGCACCACCCCCACACCCTGGGTTCCCTCGAGGAGCTTGATGATGTAGGGGGGTTTACCCACGATCTCGAGGAGACCGCCGATGTCGCGGATGCTGTGGGCGAAACTGGTCACCGGCAGACCGAGTCCCGCCCTGGAGAGCAGTTGGAGGGACCTCAGTTTGTCCCGGGCTCTGGCGATGGCCTGCGACTCGTTGGCAGTGAGAACCCGCATCATCTCGAACTGCCGCACCACCGCGGTGCCGTAGAAGGTGTACGTGGCGCCGATGCGGGGCACGATCGCATCGAAGTGGAGTTCCTCGCCGGCGAACAGCACCCGGGGACGTTTGGACGTGATGTTCATGTAGCAGCGCAGGTAGTCGACTACCTGCGCCTCGTGCCCTCGCTGGGTGGCGGCCTCCACGAGGCGCGCCGTGGAGTAGATGGTGCTGCGGCGACTCAGTACCCCGACGCGCATCAGGGCATTCCCAACAGGTAGGACGCCCCCGGGTCGACGACCGCTCGGTCGGCCAGGGCCTCACGACCCAACAGCATGCGGTACGTCATCCGCGTCCGGCGAGCCAGGTTCACCTCGATGGGCCAGCGCTGTCCGGCTATCTCCAGGTGGGTCTTGATGACGATGCGTTCCTCCTCGCGGCCCCCTCGACCCGGGTTGCGAACGGTCCGGATATCGACGATGGGAGCCTCCGCCGAGACGGTTCGACGCCGGTCGAGGCGGATCTGAAACTGGACCCTGTCGGGTCCATCGTTTTCGATGACGAGGACCTCGCGGACATCGATCGACGACGAGCGGGCACCGGTATCGATCTTGGCCTCGATCAGGGGGATCCCCAGATCGGGGAGTGCCACCCATTCCCGCCATCCGAGGGTTGGTCGCTCCATCGGCAGGAGAGTACCGAGCGGTACTTGGTACTTGGTACCGGGTACTTGGTACTGCTCTAGGCTCTTCCTATGGCCAGTAAGAAGAAGTGGTTCGGGCTCGCTGCGCTCGCCGCGGCGTTCGTCGCTCTCGTGAGGCGCAAGAAGCGTCCCGAAGAGGGCGGCGGCGGCGCCGTCTGAACCAGAGCGTCAGTCGCATAGGTGGTGGCGTTCCCTAGAGCGTCGCCCCACCGCGTACCAAGTACCCAGGCCTTCGCGACGCGTCTGGCCTCCCCCTCCGCCATCGGCCTTCGGCCGCTGCCACCTCCCCCAACAGGGGAGGGGACCGCGCGGTGGGGTCTTCGGACCTGATGCGGCTTTCCCCCGAAGCGGACCACGTGTTGCCTCGTTTGCGGTCCCTCCCCCCGAAGGGGGGAGTACCTGACGG
>DATKBG010000271.1:0-10139 GCA_035514255.1 Acidimicrobiia bacterium | reverse complement strand
GTTCTTCAACGAGCTGTGCTTCTCCCTGGCGGTGGAGCGACTCATGGGAACTGACATCCCGCCCCGGGCGCAGGCGATCCGGATTCTGATGACCGAACTCAACCGGATCTCCAGCCACCTGCTCTGGCTGGCCACCGGCGGTATGGACGTCGGCGCGGTGTCGATGATGATTTACGGATGGCGCGAGCGGGAGTCGGTGCTCACCTTCTTCGAGCAAACCACCGGCCTCCGGATGAATCACAACTACATCCGCCCGGGAGGCGTGGCCGCCGACCTTCCCGACGGTTGGGAGGACACGGTCGGTGGACTCCTGGAGACCCTCCCCAAGGGCATCGACGAGTACGACGCCCTCCTCACCGAGAACCCGGTCTTCCTCGATCGCACCCAGGGCATCGGGGTGCTCACCCCGGAGGAGTGCCTCGCCTACGGCGTCACCGGGCCGATGCTGCGAGCGTCTGGCGTCGACTTCGACCTGCGCAAGACCTTCCCCTACTCGGGCATCGAGCAGTACGAATTCGACATCCCTCTCGGCAAGCACGGCGACGTGTACGACCGCTACCTGGTCCGCATGGAGGAAATGCGCCAGTCGCTGCGCATCGTGCGTCAGGTGCTCGAGACGATGCCGTCGGGCGACTACCGCACCGAGGACCGCAAGGTGACCCCGCCGCCCCGGGCCCGCATCGACCAATCGATGGAGGCGCTCATCCACCACTTCAAGCTGTTTACCGAAGGCTTCAAGGTGCCGCCGGGCGCGGTCTACGAGGCGGTTGAGTCGCCACGCGGCGAACTCGGCATGTATTTGGTGTCCAACGGCACTGCCAAGCCATGGCGCCTCCATGTGCGCGGCCCGTCGTTCGCCAGCGTGCAGGCGCTGTCGGTGATGCTCTCCGACGGCCTGATCGGTGACGCCATCGCCGCCCTCGCTTCGGCGGACCCGGTGCTGGGAGACGTGGACCGATGAGCGCGTGGAGCGACGAGACGATGGAGCGGGCACAGAGCCTGGTGGCGTCGTACCCCGACCCGCGGTCGGCGGTGATGCCGCTCCTGTACCTGGCGATGCGAGAGGAAGGCGGGCCGCTCACCGACGATGGCATGCGCATCGTGGCCGACCTGATCGGGTACACCCCGGTGCAGGTGCAGGCGGTGGCCTCGTTCTACACGATGTACAAGCGCCACGTCGGTCGTCACCTGGTCTCCGTGTGCACCTCGATCTCGTGCCACCTGCTCGGTGCGGGCGAAGTGCTGGCCGCGGCCGCAGACGAGGTCGGCGTACCGGTCGGAGGCACCGCCGAAGATGGGTCGGTGACGGTCGAAGGGGTCGAGTGCATCGGTGCCTGCGGCGGTGCCGTCGCGGTGCAGGTCGACTACGAGTTCGTCGAGGGGGTCACCCCGGAGGCGGCGCGGTCCCTGTGCCGTTGGCTCGTCGACGAGTCACCCGAGACGGTCCGCAGCGACGACATGCAGGAGCGGTTCGGCGGGGCCACTGCCTTCGACTGGGGCTCGGAAGACCCCACCGACGCCGTGGGGCCGATGCCCGCCTTCGGCCCGTACGGAACGGCGGGTGGCGCATGACCGACCGGATCCTCACCACCCTGATGACGGAGCATCCGACCGATAGCCACACCCTGTCCCGGTATGAGGCGGCAGGGGGTTACACCGCGTTGCGCTCTGCCCTGACCATGAAGCCCGAGGAGATCGTCGAGCAGGTGAAGGCGTCCAACTTGAAGGGCCGTGGCGGTGCGGGCTTCCCGACCGGTGTCAAGTGGGGCTTTCTCGCACCGGGTGCCGAGCGGTACCTGGTGGTCAACGCCGACGAGTCCGAGCCGGGAACGTTCAAGGACCGACAGTTGCTCGAGCGCGACCCGCACCAGGTGCTCGAAGGCGTTCTCATATCCGCCTTCGCCCTGGACGTCCACCGCGTGTTCGTCTACGTCCGCGGCGAGTACCCCCGACCGGCGCGACGGATGCAGGCCGCCATCGACGAGGCCCGGGGTGCCGGTCTGGTGGGAGACGACGTCGCCGGTAGTGGCTACGCCATCGAGGTGTCCGTGCACCTCGGCGCCGGCGCCTACATCTGTGGCGAGGAGACCGCGCTGCTCAACAGCCTGGAGGGCCGACGCGGCGAGCCCAGGATCAAGCCGCCGTTTCCGGCGGTCGCGGGCCTGTACGCCTTGCCGACCATCGTCAACAACGTGGAGACCCTGGCCAACGTGCCCTGGATCGTTACCAACGGTGGGTCCGCCTACGACGCCATCGGGCCCGAGGGGTCTCGCGGTACCCGCATGTTTTCGCTGTCGGGGCACATCGAGCGCCCCGGGAATTACGAGCTCGTGATGGGCATGAGCTGGCGGGACCTCATCTACGACGTTGGTGGTGGCGTGCGCGACGGGCGCGATCTGAAGGCCTGGATCCCGGGTGGGGCATCGGCACCGTGGTTCGTGCCGGCCCTCCACCTGGACACACCGGTCACCGACGACGACGTGGGACGCCTCGGTTCGATGCTCGGTTCCGGAGCGGTCGTCGTCATGGACGAGACCACCAACGTAGTGGCGGCGGCGCTGAGCATCGTCAAGTTCTTCGCCCACGAGTCCTGCGGGCAGTGCACACCGTGTCGGGAAGGCACCACCTGGATGGAGCAGATCCTCGAGCGCATCCTCCACGGCGCCGGTCGGCCCTCCGACCTCGACCTGCTGCTCGACATCTCCGACAACATCAGCCCCGGGCTGCGCTGGCCGCCAGCTATGACCACGATCTGCCCGCTGGGACCGTCGGCCGTGTCTCCGATCACCTCGATCATGAGGCACTTCCGCGGCGAGGTGGAGGAAATGGTGATGGCGGGGGCGACCCATGTCTGAACGGATCACGATCACCGTCGACGGCAAGGAACTGGAGGTCGACCCGGGGACCCTGCTCATCCAGGCGGCGCAGGATCACGGAACCTACATCCCGCGGTTCTGTTGGCATCCCCGGATGAATCCAGTGGGGATGTGCCGGATGTGTCTGGTGGAGGTCGAGGGTCCCCGCGGCCCGATGCTCACCACCTCGTGCACCGCGGTGTGCACCGAGGGCATGGTGGTCGACACCCGGTCGGACACCGTGAAAAAGGCACAGGAGGGCGTCCTCGAGTTCCTCCTGGTCAACCATCCTCTCGACTGCCCGGTGTGCGACCGCGGCGGCGAGTGTCCGCTGCAGGATCAGACGCTGTCCCACGGGCCAGGGGAGAGCCGGTTCGTCGAGGAGAAGCGCCACTTCGAGAAGCCGATCGCCATCAGCGACCTGGTCCTTCTCGACCGGGAGCGCTGCATCCTGTGCGCCCGCTGCACCCGGTTCAGCGACGAGATCAGCGGTGACCCGCTCATCGAGTTCCTCGACCGCGGCACCTACACCCAGATCAACACCTTCCCCGACGAGCCGTTCGCCTCCTACTTCTCGGGCAACACGGTGCAGCTGTGTCCGGTGGGGGCGCTCACCGCCACGCCGTATCGGTTCCGTGCCCGGCCCTGGGACCTGGAGGCCGTCGAGAGCACCTGCACCAGCTGCTCGGTCGGCTGCCGGGTGTCCGTGCAGGCCAGCCACAACGAGGTGCTCCGCCTGCTCGGCGTGGACGTAGAAGCCACCAACCACGGGTGGCTGTGCGACCGGGGCCGGTTCGGTTTCGAGTACCTACGGTCCCCGGGCCGCCTGTCGGCTCCCCTGGTACGAAACGCCGACGGTGAATTGGTCGAGAGCACCTGGGCGGAGGCTCTCGACGCCGCGGCAGCCGGTCTGCGCCGGGTGATCGATGGCTCGGGTCCGGCGGCGATTGCCGGCATCGGCGGCGCTCGCAGCACCAACGAGGAGGCGTACGCTTTCGCCACCCTCCTGCGCGACACCATCGGCACCCCGCATCTCGACGCCGCTGTCGGAGAGGCCCCCGACCCGCTCCTGCTCACCGGGGCCGCCAACCGCGGGATCATCGGCGATCTGGAGACGGCCCGCACCGTCCTCGTCTGGGGCCCGGACCTCAAGGAGGACCTGCCCGTCCTGTACCTCCGGGTGCGGCGGGCCGCCACGGAACTCGGCGCCACCCTGATCGTGGCCCATCCCGCGCCGACCGGTCTCGACCATTGTGCCGATCACGTGCTCCGCTACCGGCCGGGTGATGGCGCCGGGATGCTGGCTCGGCTCACCGGTGGCGACGACGAACTCGCCTCCGTGAGGGACGCTCTCGCCGAGGGCCCGGTGGTCGCCATCGTCGGCCGCACCGGGATGACGGAGGATCCCGGGCTGGCGAACGCCGTAGCCGCCTTCGCCGCCGGGCTTCCCGACGCTCGGGTGCTCCCGGTCGCTCACCGCGGGAACCTGTTCGGGGCCATCGACATGGGGATGAGCCCGGTGACCGGCCCGGGCCGCGTCGCCCTCGACGCGGCGAGCCGCGGTCGCGACACCACCGGCATCCTGGAGGCGCTCGACTCGGGCGAGATCGGGGCGTTGGTGCTGCTCGGAGCCGATCCTGCAGCCGACCATCCCTCCTCGGCGATGGCTCGAGCAGCGGTCGACAAGGCGTCGTTCCTGGTCTCGTTCGACCTGTTCGTCACCGAGTCGAATCGAGGCGCCGACGTGATCTTCCCGGTGGACGCCTTCGCCGAAGTGGAGGGCACCGTCACCAACCTCGAAGGTCGTGTCCAGAAGGTCAACCGCCTGGTTCCCGGCGTCGGTCAGAGCCGCCCGGCGGTCGAGGCGATCGCCGACCTCGCCTCCCGGCTCGGAGGGTCGATCCCGGGCACGGCGGCGGCGATAGCCGACCGCATCCGCGAGACGGTGCCCGGGTACGACGAGGTGTCGTGGACGACGCTGGGGTGGGGCCCGGGTCGCGATGGGGTGGTGGTCAGCGCATCGTCACCTGCTCCCGACGGTTCGGTGGATGGCTCCGCACCCGACGGCATGGCCTTGCACCTGGGCCGGGTGCTCTACGGCGACGGCACCATGATCGCCGCCGGTCCATCGCTGGCGAAGCTGGTACCCGCGCCGACGGCACGGCTGCATCCGGAGGACGCCGAGCGGCTCGGTGTGGCCGACGGGGGCAGCGTGACCGTCACCGGGGACGGCGGCGAGGCCGAACTCCCGGTGACGATCGATCCCGGGCTGCTTCCCGGGACGGTTGCAGTGCCCGCCAACCTGGGGTTGTCGTTCGGCGCGTCTCCGGCGGTGTCGGTGGAGGCGGTCTCGTGATCGACTTCCTCGAAGGTCTGTTCGCTTCGACCTTCTGGTCCGCGGTGATAAAGGTGATGGCGGCCTTCATCCTTCTCCTGGTCACGGTGATGCTGCTGGTGTGGTTGGAGCGACGGCTCATCGCCGCGATGCAGAACCGGATCGGACCCAACCGGGCGGGACCGTTCGGGCTGCTCCAGACGGTGGCGGACGGCGTCAAGCTGTTCTTCAAGGAAAGCATCCGGCCGCGCCGCGCCGAGTTCGGTTTGTACCTGTTGGCGCCGATCGCCGCCGCCATCCCGGCGTTCCTCATCTTCCTGGTGATCCCGATCGGCCGGCCGTTCACCATCGGTCAGACCCGGGTCACCATGCAGGTGGCCGACCTCAACGTGGCCATCCTGTTCGTCCTCGCCATGTCGTCGATCGCCGTCTATTCGATCGTGCTCTCCGGGTGGGCCTCCGGATCCAAGTACCCGCTGCTCGGCGGGGTGCGGGCCACCGCCCAGATGATCTCCTACGAGACGGCGATGGCCCTGTCCCTGGTGCCGGTGGTTCTCTTCGCCTCGGCGCAGATCGCCGGGGGGAGCGTCGGCCTGGGGACCATGTCCATGTCGACGATCGTCGAGCTTCAGTCGGGGTCGTTCCGCGGGCCGATCCCGGGCTGGTTCGTGTTCTGGTTGCTTCCCTCGTTCATCGTGTTCTTCATCGCCGGCGTCGCCGAAACCAACCGTCCGCCGTTCGACATGGTCGAAGCCGAGTCCGAGCTGGTCGGCGGGTACCACACGGAGTACTCGGGGGTCCGGTTCGCCCTGTTCTTCCTGGCCGAGTACATCAGCATGTTCAACATCGCCGCCCTCACGGTGACGCTCTTCCTGGGTGGCTGGCTGGGACCGGACTTCGGACTACCACCGTGGATCGCCTGGGCGATGCCGACGTTCTGGTTCCTGCTCAAGACGTACGCGCTGGTGTGCGTGTTCGTGTGGATCCGGGCATCGCTTCCCCGCATGCGCTACGACCGACTCATGACGTTCGGCTGGAAGCGACTCATCCCGTTCAGCCTGGCCTGGCTGGTGCTGTTCGCCCTGCTCCAGGCCGTGCGAAGGTTCGGTGCACCATGGGGCTGAGAACGCAGGTCTCGATCGACGGTCGTCTCGTGCTGGGGCGGTACTTGGTACTTGGTACTTGGTACTCGGCATTCCGGTGCGAAGCACTGGGAGGCCGTCGATGAGCCTTCTCGGTCCCCTCGCCGGCTTTGGTGTCACCTTTCGTCAGATCTTCAAGCGCAAGGTGACGATCCAGTACCCCGAGGAGAAGAGGGTCAAGCCGCAGCGGTTCCACGGCCGTCATGTGCTCAACCGGTATCCCGACGGGATGGAGAAGTGCATCGGGTGCGAGCTGTGTGCGGGGGTGTGCCCGGCCCGATGCATTTACGTTCGCGGCGAGGACAATCCACCCGACGCACCGGTGAGCCCGGGGGAGCGGTACGGGTTCGTCTACGAGATCAACATGTTGCGCTGCATCTTCTGCGCACTGTGCGTCGAGGCATGTCCCACCGAGGCGATCACGATGACCCACCTGTTCGAGATGTCGGTGGACGATCGCCGTGACGCCATCTATACCCGCGACGAGCTGCTCATGGACGAGGACGGCAACGTGCCGCACCCTCAGCCCGACTCGATCCTCATCGACAAGGGGGAGCTGCGCCTCGGCGACGGCTGGATGCGAGCCACCTCATCTTCGGGACGGGCTGCCTACGAGGGCGTCGTCGCCTGGACCCCGACCGCCGGCGTCGGCACCCGCCCACCTGAGGCCGGCCAGAACCCGAACCCCGAGCCCGGCGCGCTGCTCCCGAAGCCCGAAGAGCCCCAGCTCCAACCCAAGGGCTTCCGGCGGCTCCTGTCTCGCCTGCCTCGGCTGGGTAGGAACCGGACCGACAACAGAGAACGGGTAGCGGGCGAGGTCGTGCCCGACGACGCTCGGACCGACAACTCGGAACGCGTGCCTGGCGAGGTCTTGCCGGGCGATGGGCGACGGGCGACGGGCGACGCCCTTGGCGACGTTTCGACGGGCGACCCCTCATGATCGAGATGTCCCTCTTCATCGTCTTCGGGGCCGCCGCCGTCTACGGCGGTCTGGTGATGGTCCTCGCCCGCAACCCCGTGTTTTCGGCCCTCGGGCTGATGCTGTCGATGTTTTCGCTGGCGATCTTCTACGTGGTCCAGGGTGCCCACTTCATCGCCGCCGTCCAGATCATCATCTACGCCGGTGCCGTGATGACGCTGTTCCTGTTCGTCATCATGCTCATCGGCGTCGATCGTGCCGTGAGTCGTGAGGAGACGCTTCCTCTCCAGCGTCCCGTGGCTCTCGGGCTCCTCGCCCTCTTCGGTGCCGGGATCCTGCTCGCCGGTCGCACTGCCTGGATCATCGCCCCTCCCCAGGGGATTGGCACCGCGTCCGGCACTGCAGAGGTGATCGGCGACGCGCTGTTCCGGCGCTGGCTGCTCCCGTTCGAGCTCACCGCGCTGCTCCTGGTGGTCGCTGCCGTGGGGACCGTTGCTCTGGCGCTGTGGCGTGGAAACGACAAAGCGGAGGGGCCAGCGTGATCGTCACCCCCGGTTGGTACATGGCGCTGGGAGCGGTGCTCTTCGTCATCGGGATGGCGGGCATCCTCCTGCGGCGCAACGCCCTCGTCATGTTCATGTCGGTGGAGCTGATGCTCAACGCGGTCAACCTCACCTTCGTCGCTGCCGGGCGTGAGCTGCGGATCATCGAGGGCCAGATCTCGGTGCTGTTCGTCATGGTGGTGGCTGCCGCCGAAGTGGTGGTCGGACTGGCGATCATCGTCGCCGTGTTCCGACGCCGGGGCACGGCCTCGGTCGATGCGCTGGCGGAGCTACGCGGATGAGCGCCGACTTCCTCATCTCGCTCGTTCTCCTGTTCCCGCTGGTCGGGACGGTGCTGCTGTTCGCCTTCGGGCGTCGCCTCGGGGAGCCGCTCGCCGGGGTGGTGGGGACTCTCAGCGTCGCCGGTGCTTTCGTCGCCGCGTTGATCGGGTCCGCCGACTTCTTCACCGGCACCGGCACTGCCGAGACGGTGCGCTGGTTCTCCTGGCTCCCCGCCCTGGGGGTCGACTTCGAGCTGCGCTGGGATGCTCTGTCGTCCCTGATGGCGCTGGTTGTCACCGGCGTCGGTGGGCTCATCCACCTCTACTCGATCGGGTACATGCACGGTGACGCCCGGTTCCCCCGGTTTTTCGCCTATCTCAACCTGTTCGTCACCTCGATGCTCGTGCTGGTGCTCGCCAACGGTTTCGCCGTGATGTTCATCGGGTGGGAGTTGGTCGGCCTGTCGTCCTACCTGCTCATCTCGTTCTGGTTCGAGCGCGATTCGGCGGCCGCCGCTGGCAAGAAGGCGTTCGTGGTCAACCGGGTCGGCGACGTCGGCTTCATCGTCGCCCTCATGCTGGTGTTCTCGTCGTTCGGCACGCTCAGCTTCGACGGGGTGCTCGACACCGCACCGTCGGTGCTGTCGCCGGGCATGGCGACCGCCATAGCCCTGCTGCTCCTGGTGGGAGCGGTCGGCAAGTCGGCGCAGCTGCCGTTGTTCGTCTGGCTCCCCGACGCCATGGAGGGCCCGACGCCGGTGTCGGCGCTCATCCACGCGGCGACGATGGTGACCGCCGGCGTGTACCTGGTCGCGCGGACTGCCGTGATCTTCGAGATGGCGCCGGCGGCCGCGGCGACGGTCGGCATCGTCGGCGCCGCCACCGCGTTGTTCGCCGCCACCATCGCCCTGGCCCAGTCGGACATCAAGCGGGTACTCGCCTACTCGACCATCAGCCAGCTCGGTTTCATGTTCCTGGCCGTCGGCGCCGCCGCCCACGTCGCCGGAATGTTCCACCTCATGACCCACGCCTTCTTCAAGGCGCTGCTGTTCCTGGGGGCCGGTGCCGTCATCCATGGGATGTCGGGGGAGCAGGACATGGCGCGGATGGGTGGACTGCGCAAGGCGATGCCGGTGACCTTCGCCGTGATGGCCGTGGGGTGGCTCGCCATTGCCGGGATCCCGCCGCTGTCGGGTTTCTGGTCGAAGGACGAGATTCTCGCCTCGGTGTTCGGACTCGGCGGCCTGTGGACCGTGCTGTGGGCGATGGGCATGCTGGCCGCGCTCCTCACCGCCCTCTACATGACCCGAATGATGTGGCGGACTTTCTTCGGAGCGCCGCGGTGGGCCGAGGGGGTGCACCCGCATGATCCGCCGATGAGCATGAGGATCCCGCTGATCGTCCTCACCGTGCTCTCCGTCGTCGGTGGCCTCATCAACACGCCGTGGCGTCTGGGCCTGGAGCACTTCCTCGCCCCGGTGTTCGCCGCCGTACGCCTCACCCATCCGCCGGAGGGGTCGACGCTGCTGGTGCTCGCCGCAGTCGCCGTCGGCGTCGCCGTCGCTGGCATCGCCGCCGGGATCGCCCGGTATCGGACCGAGCACGCCGAGGAGACCGGCGTGTGGCACACGCTCGGGCGCGGCTACTTCGTCGACGATGTCTACGGCCAGGTGTTCGCTCGCACAGGCAAACTCGGTGCCGCCTGGCTGGCGTTCCGCTTCGACGCCCGCGGCATCGACCGCCTCGTCGAGGGCACCGGCTCGCTCACCCGCCGCGCTGGCTTGCTCCTGCGTCCCCTCCAGACCGGCTTTGTCCGCTCGTACTCGGCAGGCATCGTCCTCGGCGCGGTCGCTCTGCTCGCCTGGTTCCTGGTGCGGGGAGGGGTGTTGTGATGGTCCCGACTGTCGTCGGTCCCGGTACCAGTTACTTGGTACTTGGTACGCCCACCGGAGGTGGGCGCTGATGGAGTTTCCCTTGCTTTCGGTGATCGTGGTGGCGCCGGTGGTGGTGGCGGTCGCCGTGTTGCTGGTGCCCCGGAGCCGACCGCAACTGGTGCTGCCGACGG
>DATKBG010000270.1:0-3887 GCA_035514255.1 Acidimicrobiia bacterium | reverse complement strand
GCCACGCTGAGTCTCGACCTCGCCTATGGCCTGACGGGTGTCCCCGGTGTCGGCCCGCTCTGGGAACGGGCCCTGGCGGTCAGCACCGTCCAGGTCTGGCGTCGTCAGTGTCGAGCCGTGGAACGCGATCTCGACCGGGTGCTTCCCCGGAATGCGTGCGTCGTGGTCGTGGATGACGACGCCATCGGGCTGACGTCGGTGGCGAGCCGGCCGGTCGTGCCGATCCACACCCGCAACGGTGTGAGCTGGGGGTTCCCCCATGATTCCGAGGCGGCCGTCGCGGCCCTCCACCACCGCCGGGCTGAGGGGGCCACCCACCTGGCCATTCTGTGGCCGGCGCGATGGGTGCTCGACTACCACCGGCAGTTTGCCGCCGAGCTTGATCGATCTCACCGCTGGTGCTCTGCAACGATCGCGCCGTGGTGTACGAGCTCGGGACGGCCCCACGGCGGGGCGGTGGGCGATGAGCCGGTTCCCGGTCGCCGAGCTCATCGACGCAGACGCCCGACGCGGCGACACGGCGCTCCAGGCCGACGTCTGCGTCATCGGGGCAGGGCCCGCGGGCCGCGCCATTTGCGAGCGGCTCGCCATCTCGGATATCCGGGTCGTCCTCGTCGACGCCGGGGCTGTCGACGACGGTGACGCGGACGGCCTCGATGCCGAATCGGTCGGACTGCGGTATGCGGCGTCGGAGGTCTCAGCACACGGCTGGGGCGGGACGGCCAGGGCGTGGGACGACCACGGCGCCGATGGACCCGGAGCGCTCATGCGCGCCTTCGAGCCGACCGACCTCGTTCCCAGGCCGTGGATCCCGCAGAGCGGGTGGCCCATCGGCTTCGACGAGCTCGCTCCCTATTACGACGCTACGGATCGGTTCCTGGGCCTTGAGCCGGTCGATGACCCCTGGTCGGAGTCGATCTGCCAGCACCTCCTGCCGCTACCAGAGGATCGGATCGAGTCGGTCTTCTATCGCTACGAGTCGGCCCGCCGATACGTGGAGCCCCCCAAGGGGGATGGGTCCGGAGGGATGACGGTGCTCCACCATGCGGAGGTCGTCGATATCGAGCCTCGGCGTCCTGGGGGACGGGCGTCGGTTCGTGGCCGCTCGGCGGCGCACCGCGCAGACTTCAACATCGATGCCAAGACCGTCGTCCTGGCTGGTGGCACGCTGCAGAACACCCGGCTGCTGCTGACCCTACGCGCCGCGGGGCACGTGAGAGCGAGTGGCGACCACATCGGCCGCTATTTCATGGAACATCCCAAGGGCGAGACGGGGATCTTCGTGCCGGTCTCCGACGAGGTCGTGAACGTGCTCACGGGGTACGATGAGCACCAGGAAGGCGATGTCTACTGCCGCCGCCACCTCACCCTGACGCCCGCGCTGCGAGCGGACGAACAGCTCTCGGGCTACTACGCAGCGCTGTGGCCCGTGGAGCCGGACTGGTTGCACGACGACCTGATGTACCTGGCCGAGCGTGTCCGGCGACGTCATCGGGGTGCACCGCTGTTCGCTGTGTCGTTCCAGGTCGAGCAGGTGCCGAACCACGAGAGCCGCATCTTCTTGAGCCGGTCATCGAGCCACCGAGGCCCAGGCGTGGCCGTGGACTGGCGCCTCTCCGAGCAGGACTTCCGGACGTTGATCAGGTCTCAGCAGATCGTCCAAGAAGAGCTGCAGCTCGCGGGGCTCGGGACGGTCTACACACGGGCACACCGCGACCGATCAGGGGGCCTCGATGTGGCGATGTGGCGAGGCGACCCGTCACACCTGAAGACGTCGCATCACCCGACCGGTACGACGCGGATGGCCGACGACCCAAGGGACGGCGTCGTCGACCGTGACTGTCGTGTCTTCGACCTGAGCAGCCTCTACGTCGCGGGCTCGTCGGTGTTTCCGACGGGGAGCCACATCAATCCGACCTACACCATCGTGGCCCTGGCCCAACGCCTGGCGGACCACCTGCTCGAACGCCACTGATCGGCCTCACGAAGCAGCTTCGACGGGATAGAGCTCCCTCGGTCCTCCCCGCCGGTGTGGTCCGTCGGGGAGATCCTCCCGGGTCAAGAACCACTCCGTGGTCCTCTCGACTCCCTAGCGCAGGACTGAGGGTGCCGAGAACCCGTCGGTTTCCGTGGCCATGAGAAGTCCCCACTGGTGGCCGGTTCGAGATCCCCGGTGGTGGCCAGGTAGAAGTCCTTACTCCTTGTTGATGGGTCCACTGCGAGTGCCCCCTGGGCGGCGACGGTGTCGGTGCCACCAGCACCGGACCACCCTGTGGGTGCTGGAAACTCGGTCGTGGGCCGGTCTGCTACATGTCGTGGCCGATCAGCCCTCCGCGACACTCTGCGTAACCAGACCGTGGGTAACGTTCTCGCGGCAGCGCTCAGCGTTGAGGTTGTCCCGGGAGGTGTTGAAGTAGATGGGTGGTGGTCCCCCTCCGGGCGGTGCCGGTCGGGCATCGTCAGGAGTCATCTCACCTACACCTGAGAGAGAGGGACCACCTGATGAGTAACGTAGACGGACCGGCGGTGCGGCTGGTCGATGCGACCGATGAGACCTTGGCCGGGCTGCTGCCCGAGACCCTGGCGGTGCAGTTGGGAAGCATCGCTGAGGCGTGCCGGGAGGGGCTGATGGCGGTGGCGGTGGAGGCCGGGTTGGCCACCGCGTTGGCGATCATGAACGAGGAAGCCGACGCGCTGTGTGGGGCGTGGAACGCCCGGGATCCTGAGCGCTCCCACGTCCGGGGCGGCACCGCTCCGACGTCGGTGGTGATGGGCGGCCAGCGGCTGCCGATCCGCCGGCCCCGAGTGCACGCCGTGGAGGAGGACGGCAACCGGGCCGCTGAGGTCGGCCTGGCCTCCTACGGAGTGTTCGCCCAGGGCGATCTCTTGGATCGGGTGGCGGTGGAGCGGATGCTGGCCGGCGTCGCCACCCGCAGCTTCACCCGGGCCGGCGACCCGATCGGCACCAAGGCACGGGAGGCGGCCACCTCGACATCGAAGAGCTCGGTGTCGCGCCGGTTCGTGACCGGCACGAAGAAGGCTCTGGATGAGCTGTTGGGCCGAGACCTGTCCGACCTGGACGTAGCGGTCCTCATGGTTGACGGTGTCGACTTCGCCGCCCAGACCTGCGTGGTGGCCCTGGTCGTGACCGCCGACGGCACCAAGGTCCCGGTCGGTCTGCGGCTGGGCGACACCGAGAACAAGACCGTGGTGACCGCCCTGTTGGCCGACCTCGTCGACCGCGGTCTGGACGCCGGCGGCGGGCTGCTGGTCGTCATCGACGGCGCCAAGGCTCTGGCCGCCGCGGTGCGGTCGGTGTTCGGGGACCTGGCGCTGATCCAACGCTGTCAGATCCACAAGCGCCGCAACGTCAAAGACCATCTGCCGGCCCGGCTGCGAGATGACGTCGACGCCCGCCTGCGCGCAGCGTTCGCCGATGCTGACCCCGAGGCGGGACTGCGCAAGGCCCAACGCCTCGCCACCGAACTCGACCGCACCCATCCCGACGCCGCCGGGTCGCTGCGCGAAGGGCTGGCTGACATGTTCACGGTCCGGCGACTGGGCATCGACGGCACCCTGGCCCGCACGCTGGTGTGTACGAACATGATCGAGTCGATGATCTCGATCTGTCGCAGCACCAGCCGCAACGTCAAGCGCTGGCGCGACGACGGCGACATGCGACGCCGCTGGTGCGCGGCCGGCCTGTTGGAGGCCGAGCGCAAGTTCCGACGCCTGCGCGGTCACCGCCAGATGCCCCACCTCGTCGCCGCCCTGGCCCGCCACGCCGAAGCTGTCACAGCCCCATGCGACACTGACCACAACGACCTCGCTGCATGACAACCGGGACCACCACCCGCAGCGACTTCAACAACGAACGGGACATCCTC
>DATKBG010000269.1:0-6496 GCA_035514255.1 Acidimicrobiia bacterium | reverse complement strand
GACGCACCCACCACGGCGACACGGGTGGTCGCCGGGTCGGTCAGGAGAGACGTGATCGTGTCCATGGGTTAGCCACGCGGGGTCGGTAGGCGCGTTCTCTACGGTACCCCGCCATGGCGCGCTGTCGAGTCGCTCTCATCGTCGCCGATGGCGGGACGAGGTGCTGGAGCCGTCGACGGGCACCAGGTCAGGAGCGTGACCCATCCCGGACTGGATTAGCCGCTGATCCATCATGACTGACTCCGACGAGCACGATCACGCCGACGACCGCTCCGGTGAGTACCCATGTCGTCGGAAACGGCCGACCCCCGATGTCGAGGGCGAACGGCCCCTCCAGTCCAAACCGGTGCAGCACGGCGGCGACGATGGCGCCGCCGAGGAGCGCGGCGATCGTCGCCGCCCCGCGCAACCGTCGGGGAAGCACGCCCAGTCGGACGGCCGTGACGGCGGTCGCCGTCGCCAGGAGCACGCCCATGCCCAGCCAGGCGAGACCGGCGAGGGCCACCTCGAAGAACAGCCACGGCATCGGGATCAGCCCTTGTCCTGCTTGGCCTTCGCCTTGGCCGCCTTCTTCTGCTCGCGGAGCACGAACACCTTCTCGAACTCGTCGACGTCGGCGATCGATGGCCAGTCGGCGGCCTCGGTCTCCCAGCCTGCGGGTCCTTCGCCGAGCCGCTTGCCGACGACGCCCACGAAGATGCGGGCCTTCGCCTTGCCGAACCCGGGCAGCGCCTCGAGCCGACGGCGCAGGGCCGCCCCGTCCTCGGCCTCGGTCCAGATACGGCTGGTGTCCCCGCCGTATTCGTCGACGACGATCTGACACAGGGAGCGCGCCCGCTCCGCCATCGCCTTCGGGAACCGATGCAGCGCCGGTGGCCCGACGAAGGCGGCTTCGATCTCGGCTTCATCCATGGCCGCGATGGTGGCGGCGTCGAGGTCGCCGCCGATGCGCTCCTGCAGGAGGTAGGGGGAGTAGAAGGCGCGCTCCATGGGGAACTGCTGGTCGAGCAACATCCCGATCACCAGCGCGGTCGGGTTGTTCGCCAGGAGCCGGTTGGCGTCGGCATCGTCGGTGAACGGCAGGGCGTCGGGCATGGGTGACCTCCGGAAGTGGGCCGCCAACGCTAGTGCCGGTCGGTCGGCGCCTCTCTTCGCCCCGGTCGCCGGACTTGAGACGGGGCTGCTCCGGCCGAACTGGGACGGGTTAGCCTTGCGGCGCTCCACCGTGGCGCGGAGGTGTGATGGACGACATCGGCATGCTGGAATCCCTCCTCGACGTCCAGGGTGTGGACTCTGAGATCGACCGCCTTCACGCCCGGCGCTCCAGCCTCCCCATCCTGGAGGATTTCCGGGAGGCTCACGGCGAGCTCCAGCGCCTCGAAGGAGAAATCGCCGAGCAGAGCAGGCACGCCCGGGACACCCGGCTCGCCCTCGACCGTGCCGAAGGTGAGATGCTCATCGACGAGGAGAAGGCGACAAAGGAGGAGCATCGCCTGTTCGCCGGAGGCCTGACGGCGCGGGAGGCCACGCACATGCGCGATGAGGTCGCCATGCTGCGCAAGCGGGTGTCCGACCGTGAGGACGAGGTCATCGAGCTGATGGAGCTGCGCCAACAGTACGACCAGCGGTTGGCCGAGCTCGAAGCGCAGCGGGTGGATGCCGCGGCGACCAAGGCGCGGCTCGACGAGGAGATCAGAGCCGAGTGGGCGGCGATCGACGGTCAGGTGGCGACGCTGCGCGACCAACGAGAGGGACTCGCATCCAAGGTGGATCCCGATCTCCTGGAGCTGTACGACGGCATCCGGCCGAGCAAGGATGGCGTGGCCGCGGCCGTGCTCGCCGACCGGGTCTGCGGTGGATGCCACCTGGCGCTGTCGGCAGCCGAGGAGTCCCAGGCCCTGAAGGCACAGCCGCCCAGATGCCTGCACTGTCGACGGATTCTCGTCCCCCGATGAGCGGGTCCTACACGCTCTACTGCGACGGGGCGTCGCGGGGCAATCCGGGCCAAGCCTCTCTCGGTGTCTCCCTGCTCGATCCGCAGGGTGAGCCGGTTACCGAGTTCGGTCGCACCCTGGGCGTGGCGACCAACAACGTCGCCGAATACGAGGCGCTCATCGCCGGCCTCGAAGCGGCTCTCGACCACGGCGCGGTGCCGCTCGAGGTCCACCTCGACAGCATGCTGCTCGTCCGGCAGGTGATGGGGGAGTTCAAGGTGAAGGCACCCGGCCTCAAGCCCCTTCATCGGCGCGCCGTCCATCTGCTCGCCGCACTTGGTGACGTGCGGGTGAGTCATGTGCGACGCGAGTTCAACACCCGCGCCGACGCCCTTGCCAATGAGGCGCTGGACGGGGACTGTTGATGCTGTTCTGGCACCTCGGCGGGACCGTGCTCATCGCCCGCTACGTCTTCAAGGACGCCGCCATGGATCTGCGGTGGCTCATGCTCGGCGCCGTCCTGCCCGACCTGATCGACAAACCGATCGGATCGATCCTGTTCGCGGGCACCTTCGACAGTCACCGGCTCTGGGGGCACACGCTGCTGTTTCCGATCGTGATGCTGGTGGTGGCGATGCTCGCCTTCCGTCGAGGATCGGCCTCCCGTAACAACGCCCTCGCCGTGGTGCTCGGGGTCTTCGTCCACCTGTTGCTCGACGGTGCCTGGCTCCGCCACGAGGGCTTCCTGTGGCCGCTCTTCGGGTTTGACTTCCCGCGGATGGCGAATCACCAGATCGGCGACCTGTTGCGTTCCATGATCACCAACCCGATGGTGATCGCCGGTGAGGTGCTCGGACTCGCCTACCTGGTGCTGCTGTGGTGGCGCTACCTGCGCGAACCCGGTGGCGTCGGCCGGTTCATGCGTCGGGGCCGGATTCCGCTGCCTTAGGCGTCGACTGGCGCGTGCTGCGCAGCATGCGGATCGCGATGAAAACCAGGACGACGGCGAAGAGGCGTCGCAACACGAGTCCGTCCAGTCCCAGGGCTGTCCATGCGCCGAGTACGCCGCCAGCCACCCCTCCGAGGGCGAGCCACATCGCCAGGGTGAGGTCGACCCGCCCGGCGCGAGCGTGGACCGCCGTGGCGACGATCGCGGTGGGGACAATGACGACCAGCGACGTGCCCTGAGCCGTGTGCTGGGCGACGGCGAGCAGGACCACCATGCCGGGGACCATGACGATGCCGCCGCCCACGCCGAGAGCGGCTCCGATGACGCCAGCGAGGAGACCGATGGTGACGAGGGTGAGGACGGTCATGACCCCAGCCCCAGGCGGGCAGCAGCGACCAGGGCGAGCACGACGAAGGACCTGGCCAGCCAGGTGGCGGGGATTCGGGAGATGGCGCGGGCACCGACGACTGCGCCGATGAGCGAACCCGAGAGCAGCCAGACGGTGTGGCTCCATTCCACCTCACCGCTGGCGGCGAACGGAACCGCGGCGGCGGCGGCCACGAGGACGATCGCCGCCATCGACGTGGCATGCGCCCGATGCTGGGGGAGCGACAGGAAGAGGACCAGGCCGGGGACCATGACCAGGCCCCCACCGATGCCGAACATCCCGCTGAAGAAGCCGGCGGCCATCCCGAGCAGGACGGCGATAAGGGGACGAGGCATGTGGGGGAGGCTACCGGCTAGCGCCATCCGCTAGGCGTTCGGGTGACGGGTGACGGGTGGCGGGGACGACGGGTAACGTCGTCCCCTCATGCGCCTTGCTTTCAGTCCCTCCGCACCCGGCGCCGACGCCGCCACCCTGGTCGACCTCTGCGTCGAGGCGGAGGCGCTCGGGTTCGAGGAGGCGTGGCTCGCCGAGGTCGCCGGCCCGGAGTCGTTCGCCCTCGCCGGGGCGATCGCTGCCGCTACCACCACCATGGCGCTCGGGGTCGCCGTGGTCCCTGCCTCGACTCGAACACCGGCGCTGCTGGCGATGGGGGCGGGGACGATCAGCCAGGTGCTGCGTGGCCGTGAGTTCTATCTGGGTGTCGGCTCATCGTCTCAGGTAATTGTCGAGACCTGGCACGGCGCGCCGTTTGCGCCGCCGCTCGCCCGGGTGCGCGAGACGGTGGAGGCGACGCGGGCGCTCCTCGGAGGGGAGCGCTCCTATGCCGGAACCCTGGTCCGCGCCGACCGGTTCACCCTCGCCTCACCACCGGTCGGCCCGGTCCGGCTGTTCGTCGGTGCGCTCGGTCCGCGGATGCTGCGGCTCGCCGGTGCCGTCGGGGACGGGGTGTGTCTGAATCTCATGCCCCCTGAGGTGGTGCCCCGGCAGCTCGCCGAGATCCGGCGGGGAGCCGAGGAAGCCGGCAGGGATCTACCCGAGCACTTCCGAGTGATGGCGCGGTTCCATACCGTGATCACCGACGATCGAATGGCCGGTCGGGAGGCGATTCGGATGGGCTTTGGTCCCTATTTCGCACAGCCCGTGTACAACCGCTTCCTCGCCTGGTGCGGCCATCCGGAGGAGGCGGACGCCGTCGCGGCGGCGTTCACAGACGGTGATCGCGCCGGAGTTGCCGCGGCGCTCACCGACCAGATCGTCGATGGTGTCGCCATCGTCGGATCGCCCGACGAGGTCATCGCCCGCCTCGATGAGTATGCAGCGGCCGGCGTCGATGTCGGTGCGATCAACCTGCTCGGGTCGCCGGAGATGGTTGCCGGGGGCCTGAAGTCCCTGTCGGACGACTAGAGCACACCCTTAGAGCGCTCGAAGCCGGGGGACGACCTCGGACCCGAGCATGCGGATGGTCGCCTCCTGGTCGAGTGAGGCGATCTGGAAGGCCACGGTGTCGGCGTGGAGATCCTCCACCAGCGGTCGGTACACCTCGGTGAGGGCGTCGGCGTCTGCACCGATCGAGTACCGGCCCAGCACCTCTTCGCGGGGCATTGCATCGGCGCGTTCCCGCAGGTCCTGGGGGTCGACCGCCTCCAGCCTGCCCGGCGCCCTGAGCCCTCGCCACGACCTAAGCGCCTGCCAGGCTTCTTCTTCGTCGGCGGCGTGGAGGGACCAGCGGGTCGCCAGCAGGTGCGGCCGTGGCCGGCCCGCTTCGGCGGCGGCGGCGGCTGCCGGTTCGACCACGTTCTCGATGGTTTCGGCCGCCACCTTGCACGACGTGATGATCCCGTCGGCCAACTCGGCGGCTAGCTGCGACGACTTGGGTCCGCCCGCCGCCATGAGGATCGGTAGGTAGCGGGTCGGAGGGCTGTACAGCTTGGCCCGGTCGGTGCGGTAGAACTCACCGTCGAAGGTGAGCTTCTCCCCGTCGAGGAGGCGTCGCATGATCTGGAGCGCCTCGCGCATCCGGGCGGCGCGTTCCTTGTAGGCAGGGAAGTCGTATCCGAGGGGGCCCTCGTTGATGTTCTCGCCGGTGCCGACCCCGAGGTCGAAGCGGCCGTTGGACAGGCGGTCGAGGGTCGCCGCGGCCTGAGCGACGATGCCCGGGTGGAATCGGAACAGCGGCGTGGTGACGCCGGTGACGATGCGGATCCGCTCCGTGGCCTGAGCCATGGCGCCGATCGTGGAGAAGGCGAAGCCCGATGCCGAATGGTCGTCCACCCATGGATGGAAGTGCTCGGATACCACCACGCCGTCGAACCCGGCTTCCTCGGCGATCACGGCGTGGCGCACCAGTTCCTCGGGGTGCCACTGCTCGTGTCCGCAGAAGTAGTAGAAGCTGGTCACCGGTACTCCTCGCTCGTGTCTTCGGTCCTCATCATCGCGTAGTCTCACACGATGCCGGCTGGAGCCAGGGGGCGACCGGCGGTGCAGTAGAGGACAGAAGGGAGAACTGCACATGCAGACATGGCAGAAGTATGCCGCCGAGGCCTACGGGACATTCGTCCTGGTCGGAGTCGGCACCGGCGCCATCCTCGGAGCCATCGCGACCGGAGGGGGCGTACTCACCGTGGCCCTGGCGTTCGGTCTGGCGCTGATCGCTGGCCTGTACACCGTCGGGCGGATCTCGGGAGGCCACTTCAACCCTGCTGTCTCGCTGGCGATGTTCCTCGACAAGCGGCTGTCGGCGACCGACATGCTGTTCTACTGGGCATCCCAGGTGGTCGGAGCGCTGCTGGCCAGCCTCGCCCTGGCCTGGGTGATCGGCAAGGACGCGGTGGCGCTGACCATCACCCGACTCGACACCGAGCTGGTGGACACGACCGGCGGCATCGTGGGTGAGGCGCTGTTCACGATGGTGCTGGTGATGGCGATTTTGGTGATCTCGAGGAGCACGTCGTACTCGAAGTACCTGGGCATCGGGTTCACCCTTACCGCGATGATCTTGATGGGCGCGGCTTTCACCGGCGGATCGCTCAACCCGGCGCGTTCGCTCGCCCCGGCGATCGTCGGCGGTGATATGACCGACATCTGGGTGTACATGATCGGCCCGGCGGTCGGTGCGGTGGTCGCCTGGGTCCTCTACAGGGTGATCGTCACCGGCGACACCGACCTGCGGGACGACGTCGCCACGCTGATGTAGCCGCGATCCGCTCCAAACACACGAATGCCCCC
>DATKBG010000268.1:0-4046 GCA_035514255.1 Acidimicrobiia bacterium | reverse complement strand
CCCGAGCAGATCCGCAACGGCGAGGCCTCCGAGCAGAGCGACCTCTACGCCGTGGGGCTCATCCTGTTCGAAATGCTGACCGGCCGCTGCTTCCACCGGGAGCGGAGTCGGGACGAGATCGTGGCGGGGTACTTCTCCGGGCGACAACCGGAATCGCCCGGCGATCTCGGAGCCGACCTGGAGCCGGAGTTGGCGCGCCTGGTGCTTTCCTGTCTGCGCACCGATCCCGCGGAGCGCCCCCGGTCGGCGCGGGAGATTGGCGACCGGATCGCCGCGCTGAGGGAAGCCGGCCTGACGGCGTCAACGGTTTTGGCCGCGACACCGCAGCCATCGACCGGTTCCGGGAAGGCGCTCGCCGCCCTGATGTTTACCGACATCGTCGGGTCGGTCGACCTCCAGCAGCGCCTGGGAACCGAGGCCTACCTGCGGTTCGTGGCCCGCCACGACGAAATCTTGACCCAGTGCCTCGCGCAGGCCCCGGACGCGCGCATTCTGAACGAGACCGGCGACGGGTTCCTCGTACGCTTCGGCGACCCCAGCGAAGCGGTCATGACCGCCCTCCGCCTCCAGTCCTGCCTCCACGACGAGCGGGTGGAGGGCGAGCGGATCAGCGTCCGGATAGGCCTCCACCTCGGCGGGGTCACCGAGATGGAGGAGAAGCTGCGGGGCGAAAAGCGCGTGGTCGGGATGCCGGTCAACCTGGCGGCCCGGGTCATGGACCTCGCCGAGGGAGGGCAGATCCTGATGACGCGCGCCGTCTACGAGGACGCCCGCCAATTCGTGCGCGAGCACCCCCCGGTAGGGGACGCTGCGCACCCTGCCGAACTCCGGTGGATGTCCCACGGGCTGTACTCGTTCAAGGGGAACGCGGAGCCGCTCGAGATCTTCGAGGTCGGCGCCGCGGACGTGGCGCCGATGAAGGCTCCGGAGGACGGCTCCAAGGCGAAACGCACCGACCGGTCGCCGTCGACCGGCGCGCCGAACCGGGGTGTTTCGAACCCTGCCGAGGCGGCCGAGGTGCTTCCTCCCGAGAAGATCAGCAACAGCGACGTATTGATCGCCTATGCCAACCTCGATGACCATCCGATCGTCTCCGGCCACCACGGGTGGGTGTCCCAACTGCACGAGAACCTCCAGGTCCGGGTGGCACAGCTTTCCGGCAAGAACGTCGCCGTCGTCAAAGTGCCTGACGCGCTGGCGCGCGAGGAGCAGGAGGCGGCGGTCCTCGAGCACGTCCCCGGGGCCAAGACGGTGATCTCGGTCCTGTCGCCGCCGTTCGTCCGGTCGGACGGTTGCCAGCGGGTGGTGGAAACGTTCTGGAAGCGCACCGCGGAGTCCGGCCACTTCGAGGTGGACCACCGTTCCCGATTGCTGAACGTGGTCAAGACCCCCGTTGCCCCCGACGAGATCCCGGCCAGGATCCGCGCTCTCTACACCCGGCTGTCCCCGTACGAGTTCTTCGAGCGCGATCCTGTGTCGGGCCGGCTGCGGGAGTTTGACGAGGCGTTCGGGGAGACAGCGGTGCAACGCTTCCACGAGCGCGTGTATGATGTCGCCTACGACGTTTCCCAGGTGCTCAAGCATTTCGGCGATGCCGGCCGGCATGAGGCGGGCGCGCACCGCACCTCGGATCCAAAAACCGTCTTCCTCGCCGCCACCACCTCGGATCTTGAGCCGCAACGGGACCGGCTCCGCCGGGAGCTGGTCGAGCTGGGGCACAAGGTCGTCCCCAATCAGCCACTCCCCCTGGTGGCGAGCGACCTGGTCGCCGTCGTCCGCGGATGCCTGGAACAGGCCGACATCGCCATTCATCTGGTCGGCGAGCATTTCGGGCTCGTGCCCGAGGCGACCGAGCTCTCGGTGGTGGCCCTGCAGAACCAGGTGGCTGCCGAATTCTGCGGCGACCACCCCGGGCTGCGGAGGCTGATCTGGATGCAGCGCGGGCTGCAGCCGAAGGACGACCGCCAGTCGGCGTTCATCCGGAGGTTGGAGTCGGACTCCGCCGCCGTGGCCGGCGCAGAGCTGATCGCCGACACACTCGAGAACCTCAAGGTGCTCCTGCTCTCGCGGTGGGAACGTGCAAGACCCGGGGGACCGAAGCCGAGCAAGGCGCCCGCCGGAAATGTGCGGCGCCTTTACATCATCTGCGACCAACAGGACGAGGAGGCCGTCGAGTCCCTCGAGGACTTCTTCTACGCGCAGGGCATCGAGATCAGCCTGCCCGCCTTCGAGGCGGACGAGGCGGAGACCCAGCAGATCCACATCCGGAACCTGTCCGACTGCGACGCAGTCCTCATTTACTACGGGGCCGCCAGCATGCACTGGGTCGACTTCAAGATCCGCGACTTACAGAAGGCCGCAGGCTACCGGGAGGGGCGCCCGATCCCCTCCGCCGCGGTCTACCTCGCGCCCCCCGACAACCGGCGCAAGGAGCGGTTCAAGACCGTCCTGGCCGACGTGGTGCGCCAAGCCGGGGACGCCTTCGACCCGGCAGTCCGCGCCGGGTTCGTCGAGGCCGTCCGACACGGGGAGGAGGTGGCGGGATGAATTCGGCTCCGCACCAGACTCAATCGAACCCGTTCCCCGGCCTGCGCCCCTTCCGCAGCGACGAGAATCACCTCTTCTTCGGCCGCGAAGACCAGGCAGCCGCCCTGCTCCAGCTCCTCCGGAAAAACCGCTTCCTCGCCGTCGTCGGGACTTCCGGCAGCGGCAAGTCCTCCCTGGTCCGCGCCGGCCTGATCCCCGAACTCCACGGCGGCACTATGAACCAGGCCGGGTCCGTCTGGGAGGTCCTCGTCCTGCGGCCTGGCGGCAGCCCGTTCGAGAACCTCGCCCGGGCCCTGATCGATGCCGATCTCTACGAGGGGGACGACCCTAACTCACTTCCCAGACTCCGGGCGACCCTGAGCCGGAGCCGCTACGGGCTTGTCGAGGCGGTCAAGCAGTCCGACGTGATCGAACCCTCGACCAACGTCCTGGTCGTGGTCGACCAGTTCGAGGAGCTGTTCCGGTTCCGGCAGCAGGGGATCGGATCCGAGGAAGCCGCGACCGCCTTCGTCAACGTCCTCCTCACCGCCGTATCCCAGGACGAGTGCCGGGTGTACGTGGCGGTCACGATGCGCTCGGACTACCTCGGCGATTGCTCCGAGATCCCGGGATTGGCCGAGGCCGTCAACAACGGGGAATACCTGATCCCTCGCCTGCAGCGCGACCAGAAGCACGACGCCATCGTTAAACCGGTCGGCGTCGGCGGCGCCAAGATCGCGCCGCTCCTCGTCCAGCGCCTCCTCAACGACATCGGCGACGACCCGGACCAGCTTCCGGTCCTCCAGCACGCCCTGATGCGGATGTGGGGCGTCTGGTCCGCAGGCGGCGACCGCGCCCGGCCGATCGACTTCCCTGACCTTGAGGCCACCGGCGGCCTCGCGGCAGCCCTCTCGCAACACGCCGACGAGGTCTACGAATCGCTCCCCGACGACGCCCACCGCGCCGCCTGCGAGAAGATCTTCAAGACCCTGACGGAGAAAGCCTCCGACAACCGGGGAATCCGTCGCCCCACCCGGCTGGAGAGGCTCGTGGCCATCGCCGGAGCAGACCGCGCGACCGTGATCCGCGTCCTCGACGGGTTCCGGCAACACGGCGTGACGTTCCTCATGCCCGGCGTCGACGTGGAGCTGGACGATCGGACCGTGATCGACCTCTCCCACGAGAGCCTCATGCGCGGGTGGCGGCGGCTCCGCGACTGGGTCGAGGAGGAGGCGCAATCGGCGCGAATCTTCCGGCGCCTCTCGGACACAGCCTCGCTCTGGCGCGACGGCCGGGCCGGCCTTTTCCGCGACCCCGACCTCCAGATCGCCCTGAGCTGGCGCGAGGAGGAACGGCCGAACGGCACGTGGGCGGAACAGTACGGGGCCGACTTCGAAGCCACCATCGCGTTCCTCGAAAAAAGCCGAGACGCGGCGACGGCCGAGGAGCAGGAACGCGAGGAGGCGCGGAGACGGGAACTGGAACAGGCGCGCCAGCTCGCGGAAACCCGGGAGCGGGCC
>DATKBG010000267.1:0-3867 GCA_035514255.1 Acidimicrobiia bacterium | reverse complement strand
CCAGGTCGTCGTAGTCGTAGACCGGCCGATCCTTCTCCCCCCGAAACTGCGCCTGCGACACCAGCCGTGAGATGGCCGCATACCCCGCCGGGTCGGGCGCGAGCAGTACGAGATGGTCGGTCGCGGGAACGGCGAGCGGCTTGGTCCCATGAGCGCGCACGGTCCGGCCGCGGCGCGGCCGCCGCCTCTCTCCCCCCGTAGGGGGGAGTACCGCCGAAGGCGGGGAGGGGGGAGGGTGATCGCGCTCGCGACCTCTGGAAAGTCTCTGTCTGTTCGCTGTCAGCTGTTTGCTGTTCGCTGCCTGCCGCCTCGGCAGGCCCACCTCCACCCCGTACACCGTCGGCAGCCCGACGTCGGCGGCGGCGAGGCGGAACCGGGCGGCACCGTAGAAGCCGTCGTGGTCGGTGACCGCCAGCGCCTCGTACCCGAGATCAGCAGCCCGTTGCGCCAGGTCCTGAGGATGTGATGCCCCGTCGAGAAACGAGAAGTTGGTGTGACAGTGCAGCTCGGCGTAGCGGACCATCGCAGCAGCCTACCCGAACATATGTTCGATGCACTGGCTGGAGGCTGGAGGCTGCCTGCCTGAACGACTACTCCCCCGCCGCGGCCTCCTCGCGGTGGGAGTCCAACGCCAGCAACGCCCAGGCTCGCGCCGCGTCGGGGTCCTCGACGGCGATCGACGCCGACCAACCCGGGCGGGCGTCAGCGGGCTCCCAGGCGATCCAGCGCAGCCGGGTGATCGCCGTACCCAGGTCGTCGGGGTCGACGGGCCACTCGGTACCGGTGAGCACCGATGCCGCCCACCAGGCGGCGAATCGACCCATCGGGCTCCCCCGGCGCCTGCCGTACGCCCCGCCGCTGGCACCTGCCCAGGCCATGCGGGCCATCGCCAGGGTGGGATTGACCTCGACGGCCAGCACCCGGCCGGAGAACACGGCGCCGATGGCGTGTTCGACCGAGCCGTCGACACCCACTGCCGCCACGGTGCCGTTCGACTGATCCCCCCAGGGCGCCACCAGGGACAGCAGCGCCTCGGCACCGTCGTCGACGCTGCCATCGGCGCCCACCACTACTTCCCACTCGCCCAGCCTCGGCATCTCGGGCGCCGGGAACAGCGCCTCCGATCCCTTGTATTCGGCCACCTCGTAGCGCGGCTCCCAGGGCTCGGGCATGAACGGCAGGTCGAGGAGGGCGTAGTCCAGATCCGGGTCGTCGGTTGGATCGTCGCCACGCAGTGCCCGCTCGTAGGCAACGAGCGTGCGGGCGGGTCCGATCGGGACATGGTCGGCGAGGTCCGCCCAGGGGTGCGTGCTGGCGGCCACTTCCCAGAGGGGGCCGAGAGCAAACCGACCGGCGTCGTCCACGACTATCGGCCCGGCGTACGACGCTGGCGCTTCCAGGGCGAGGCGATACTCGGCGTACTCGGCGGCGGGCCACATCTGAAGGCCGCGCTCGATCACCGCCCGACACCGATCCCTGGTGGCGACCACCGTGTCCCAGTCGCGGGACGCACACAGCCCGTCGACCAGCCAAACCACCTCGTCGAGGTCACCGCCGTCGATGGCGTCGATGAGGGCGGGGTTCATGGGTTACCGACTACTAGCTCATCGGCGGATCTCGGCGATGTGCCAGGCGACTGCTGCGAGGAAAAAGAGCCCGAGGCCGATCGCCAACCACAGGACGGACCCGAACATCACCGCCGCGAACATCGACCCCGCGCCTAGCAACGCGCCGACGAACGCACCGATCGGCGCGATCCGAACCAACCCACCGTTAGGAACCCTTTCTGCAATTCGCTCGATCATGCCCCTGAGGCTACCTGACCACTGATGACTAAAGCACCAACTCCGCCATCACCCGCACCGTGTCGACGTCCTGGGCCATGACGGCGAGCGTGGTCACCCCCGACTCCCGCCAGACGGCCAGGCCGTCGGCAATCTGCTCGCGCGAGCCGATGAGCGCCACCGCGTCGACGAGGGCGTCGGGGACCGCAGCGATCGCCTCACTGCGCCGGGCACCCAGGTAGTGCTCCTGGATCTCGGTGGCGGCCTCCTCGTACCCGTACCGGCAGGCGAGGTCGAAGTAGAAGTTCTTGCCCTTTGCCCCCATGCCGCCCACGTAGAGCGCCAACAGCGGCTTGACCGCCCAACGCGCCTGGTCGGGATCCTCGGTGAGGATCGCCGGAACGGACGGGACGATGTCGAAACGGTCGGCCTTGGACGGATCGCCGCTGCGGGCGAACCCGTCCTGCAACGAGGCCTGGAACACCTCGTCGGCGTGCGCCGGGGCATACCAAAAGGGCAGCCAACCGTCGGCGATCTCAGCCGTCAGCGCCACGTTCTTGGGGCCGATGGCCGCCAGGTAGAGCGGGATGTCATGTGTGGAATGGAGCGTCAACCGCAAAGATTTCCCCAGACCGCTGGCACCGGGGCCGTCGTAGGGCAGGCGGTAGTGCTCACCGGCGAACACCGACTTCTCCCGGGCGATCAGCGACTGAACGATCGACACGTACTCGCGAGTCTTGACCAGCGGCGATCCGTAGGCCTCACCGTGCCAGCCTTCCACCACCTGCGGGCCGGACAGACCCAATCCGAGCAGGAAGCGCCCGCCGGACATCTCTGACAGGGTCACCGCCGTCATCGCCGTCATCGCCGGTGTCCGGGCGGGGATCTGCATGATCGCCGACCCCAGGCGGATCTGTTCTGTGAGCGCGCCATACCACGACAGCATCGAGACGGCGTCGCTCCCGTACGCCTCGGCGACCCACACCGAGTGGTACCCGAGCCGATCGGCCTCGAGCACCAGGTCGAGACGAGGCTCGAGGCGCGCCCCGGCGTACCCGACGTTGAGACCAAGCCGCATCCCGCATCCTCCCGATCGTGGCCCAATATGATCACAGGTCTCATGTCTCGCCGTCGAAAGTCGCTCGCCGCGGTCCCCATGCTGCCGCTCGCCGCCGGTGTCTACCTGGTGAGCCAGGTGCTGCGAGCAGCCAGACGCCCCGACCTGCCCACCTACCGGGACCAGGACGCGTCGGGTGTATTCGGCGACCCGGCGCTGCCGACGGTGCGGATAGTGGCGCTGGGTGACTCATCGGTGACCGCACCGGGCGTCGAGGACCTGGACGACGTCTGGATCCGTGGGCTGGCGCGATCGATCACCGATCGGTATCGCGTGGAGCTCATCTCGCTGGCGGTCGGCGGGGCGCGGGCGCGCGACGTCATCGACGGACAGCTCCTCGAGGCAGTGCGGCTGCGACCCACCGTCGCCACCGTCAACGTGGGTTCCAACGATGCACTGCGGGGGGTCCGGCTGTCGGCCTACGAGCGGCGTCTTGACACCATCGTCGATCGGCTCACCGCCACCGGTGCCGGGGTCATGGTGTGGGGCGTCGGCGACCTGGGCAGCATCCCCCGATTCCCGAGGTCCCTCCAGCGGTTGGCCGCCTCCCGATCCCGAGCCTTCGACGCTGCCGCTCGGACCGTCGCCCTCCGGTATCCCGGCGCGGTGAAGATCCATGCCTGGGGCAGCGACTCATCGGTGAGGTTCTATGAGGAACCCGATTTGTGGGCCGGTGACCTGTTTCACGCCAGCGACGTCGGCCACCGCATGCTCGCCGAAGCAGCCCAGAGCACCTTCGAGGCTGCCCTGGCGATAGGGCTGGGGAAGTAGCGAGTAGCGAGTAGCGAGTAGCGAGAGCGAGTAGCGAGGGGCGAGTCCCCGCTATGACCTACTCGCTCGCGGCGCGGATCTCTATGTCGCCGGAGATGGTCTTGGCGGAGAGGCGGGCGGACGGGCCCGACGGGGTCGAGTCGGACACCGGGAAGTCGGTGCGCACCTCGCCCGAGAGCGTCTGGAAGTCGATCT
>DATKBG010000266.1:0-3672 GCA_035514255.1 Acidimicrobiia bacterium | reverse complement strand
GTCAGGGCCCTCGCCGCGGCCGACCCGGCAGACAAGGCCAAGGTCGACGCCGACATGGGGATCGATATCACCTACCACCAAGACGGCCGAGTCGTCGTCGACTCCCGGCCGCGTGTAGTTGGGTCCAGTGTCGGAGAGAGGACTCGAACCTCCACGAGCTTTCGCCCACTAGGCCCTCAACCTAGCGCGTCTACCAGTTCCGCCACTCCGACGTGGGCGGCAGAGATTAGCCGCCAGCCCTCACTCCCCCGCCAAGACCAACGACTCCGGGACGCACCTCTTCCCGGGCGTCGGGTGACGGGAGACGGGTGACCGCTTTCGGGCAAAGCCCGAAAGCCTCAGACCAGCTTCTGAATCTCTGGGAAGTGACAGGACACGTAGTGGCCGGGTTCGATTTCCCTGAGCTGCGGCTCCTCCTCCTTGCACAGGGGGAACTCGGCGCGGGGGCACCGGGTGTGGAACCGGCACCCGGACGGCGGGTTGATCGGTGAGGGGATGTCGCCTTCGAGGATGATCCGTTTGCGGTTTCTCTCCTTGGCGGGGTCCGGGATCGGCACCGCCGACATGAGGGCGTGGGTGTACGGGTGCATGGGACGCTCGTAGAGGGTGTCGCGGTCGGCCATTTCGGCGATGCGCCCCAGGTACATGACTGCCACCCGGTCGGAGACGTGCCGCACCACCGACAGGTCGTGGGCGATGAACAGATAGGTGAGATCGAACTCCTCCTGGAGGTCCTCCATCAGGTTGAGTACCTGAGCCTGGATGGAAACGTCGAGGGCCGAGACCGGCTCGTCGAGCACCATGAACGACGGGTTGAGGGCGAGGGCCCGGGCGACACCGATACGCTGCCGCTGACCGCCGGAGAACTCGTGCGGGTAGCGGTTGGTGTGCTCAGGGTTGAGGCCCACCACCTTGAGGAGCTCCTTGACCCGCTCCATCTGTTCGTCGTGGTTGCCGATGCCGTGCACCACCAGGGGCTCCGAGATGATGCTGGCGACCGTCATGCGAGGGTTGAGCGAGGCGTAAGGGTCCTGGAAGACGATCTGCATGTCCCGGCGCAGCCGTCGCATCGTGTCCTTGTCGGCGGAGGCGATATCGATGACCTCCTCGACCTTTTCGGCACCCCTCCCCTTGCCCTTTGTCATGGCCCGGTACAGCACCTTGCCCGAGGTCGGTTCGATCAGGCGCAGCAGGCAGCGGGCTGTCGTGGACTTGCCGCATCCCGACTCTCCCACCAGCCCGAGCGTCTCACCCTTCTTGATCTCGAAAGAAATTCCGGAGACCGCCTGAACCGCCCCGATCTGCTTGCGAAAGAAGACGCCCTTGGTGATCGGGAAGTGCTTGACCAGGTCGTTGACCCGGACGAGCGTGTCGGGACCGAAGTCACCGGTGCTGACACCGTCATGCATCTGCTCGGTGGTCACGACACCACCTGCTCGCGTTTGATTCGGGTGAGGTCCAGGTTGGGGGCGAAGTGGCAGGCGGCCACATGTCCGGGTGTGAACTCACGCACCGGCGGGACGTCTGTCTTGCAGATGTCCTGGGCGAAGTCGCACCGGGCCTTGAACCGGCACCCGGTAGGCGGGTCGATGAGCGAGGGCGGAGCTCCGCGGATCGAGTACAGCCTCTCGTCACGCACTTCGTCGAGACGGGTCATCGAGCCGAGCAGGCCCGCGGTGTACGGGTGGAGCGTTTCGTCGAACAACTCCTCGTTCTTACCGCGTTCGGCGATGCGGCCTCCGTACATGACCTGGACCGTCTGGCAGAAGCCTGCCACCACGCCGAGGTCATGGGTGATGAGCATGACGGCGGTGTTGCGCTCATCACACAGGCCGAGCATCAGGTCGAGGATCTGCGCCTGCGTCGTCACATCGAGGGCGGTGGTCGGCTCGTCGGCAATCAGCAGCTTGGGGTTGCAGGACAGGCCCATGGCGATCATGACCCGCTGGCGCATCCCGCCGGACAGCTGGTGCGGGTAGTCGTACATCCGTTCGCGGGAATTCGGGATCTGGACGTCCTCGAGGGCAGAAATGCCGATCTCGAAGGCCTCCTTCTTGCCCACGTTCTGATGGAGCATGATCGCCTCCATCAGCTGGTTGCCGACGGTGTAGACCGGGTTGAGCGCCGTCATCGGATCCTGGAAGATCATCGCGATCTCGCCTCCCCGGATCTCCCGCATCTCATCGTCGTCGAGCGTGAGGAGATTCACACCGTTGAAGAGGATCTCGCCGGTGACGATCTCACCCGCCGGAGCCTCGATGAGGCGCATGATCGAGAGCGCAGTCACCGACTTGCCCGAGCCAGACTCCCCCACCACTCCGAAACGTTCACCGTGGCCGATCTGGAACGAGATGCCATCGACGGCTCGCACCACCCCCTCCTGCGTGGAGAAGTAGGTGCGCAGGTTGCGAACTTCGAGGAGTGGCGTCGACACGGCCCGGCAGCCTACCTGCGCTCGATGGTCTGCGTCGGATCCAGGGCGTCTCGCAACCCGTCGCCGAGGAAGTTGACGGAAAGCACGGTGGTCACCAGCGCAACCGCCGGGAAGACGAGCACCCACCAGGCGCTCGCGCCGCCGACGGCCAGGGTGCCGCCCTGAGCGGCCATCTGACCCCATGCCGGGGTGGGCACCCGCACACCGAAACCGAGGAAGGAGAGCGCCGCCTCGAGAATGATCGCCAGACCGACAACCAGCGTCGTGTTGACGATGATCGGGCTGAGGGCGTTGGGAAGGATGTGGCGGAAGATGATCCGCCGATCCTTGGCCCCGGTAGCTCGCGCCGCTTCGACGAACTCCTTCTCACGTAGCGACAGGAACTCGGCCCGTACTATTCGGGCGAGGCCGCCCCACAGCAGGACCCCGAGGAGTACCGCGAGAGACAGCGCCTCCCTTCCGCGGAACGCATCCCGCATCCATGCTGCGGCCACGATGGCCACGGGCAGCAGCGGAAGGCTCAGGATCAGGTCGACGAAGCGCATGAGCGCGGTGTCGATCCACCCGCCGTAGTAGCCGGCGATGGCGCCCACCGTCGTCCCAAAGGTGGCGACCATCAACCCGGTCAGGCCGGCGACCGTAAGGCTGGTGCGTCCCCCGTCTACGACCCGGGCGAGGATGTCGCGCCCGAGCTCGTCGGTGCCGAACCAATACGCCGCCCTCGGGCTGAGCAGGTTCGCCGGGCGCCCGCCCGAGTCGCGAAGCTGCGACAGGGGATCCTTGAGCGGCAGGAAATCGGCGAACAAGACGATCGCGGCAATGGTCCCGAGCACGAACACCGACACCATCGCCAGTCGGTGGCTCCGCAGGCGGCGCGTGAACAGCTTCCATTGCGTGAGTGGCTCGACCGCCATTCCCTCGGCGAGGTCGAGGGCGGTGTACTCAGCCGAGTCGGTATCTGGCTCAGTCATACCGGACCCGCGGATCCAGCCATCCGTAGGCGAGGTCGGCGAGCAGGTTCATGAGGATCACCATGAAGCCGATGATCATCACCACGGCCATGATTATCGGCCAGTCGTTCTGACCGACAGCGGTTATGTACAACCGACCCATGCCCGGCCAGGCGAAGATGGTCTCGGTGATCACCGCCCCACCGAGGAGGCCAGCGATGTCTAGCGACACCAGGGTCACTACAGGGATGAGGGCGTTGCGCAGCGCGTGCTTGACGATCACGGTGC
>DATKBG010000265.1:0-5169 GCA_035514255.1 Acidimicrobiia bacterium | reverse complement strand
GAGGGGCGTCGTCTCGGCGGCGTCCACGGTTCCGACCCCCCGGCCGTCACGCAGGACGGTGATGCGGCGGGCCACCGACATCACTTCATCGAGCTTGTGGGAGACGAACACCACCGCTCGTCCCTCGTCGGTCATCACCCGCATCGTGTCGAACAGGGCCAGCGCCTCCTGAGGGGTGAGCACCGCCGTCGGCTCGTCGAGGATGAGTATCCGCACCTCCAGATGGAGCAGCTTGAGGATCTCGACACGCTGCTGCTCACCGACCGACAGCTGCCACACGCGGGCCGACGGATCAACGGCGAGGCCGTAGCGCGCTGCCAGGTCGGCCGTGAGGCGTTCGATGGCCCGACGCGAGAGCCGAGCGGGCGTGTCCGGGTGGCCGAGGACGATGTTCTCGGCAACGGTCAGGTTGGCCACCAGCTTGAAGTGCTGGTACACCATCCCGATCCCGGCGGCCAACGCATCCGACGGTGACCGCAGTTCAACGAGCCTGCCATCGACGCGTACCTGTCCGCCGTCAGGGCGGTAAAGACCGGCGGCGACAGCACACAGCGTGGACTTGCCGGCGCCGTTCTCACCGAGCAGGGCGTGGACCTCACCCCACTCGACCTCGAAGTCGACGTTCGAGTTGGCCGGCACCCCGAAGAACGCCTTGTCGATGGATCGGAGGGCGAGGGCGGCCGTCGACCGGCCGCCCTCCCCGCCCGAATCGTCAGCCAGTCGGGCTCCCGATCACTCCTTGGACGAAGTAGTCGGTCCCGAGCAGTTCACCGAGGCTCGGTACGACGCCCTCGTCATAGATCAGAGCGCCGCTCTGGTCGTACAGGGGTCCGACGAAGATGTCGAAGGTCCCATCGATGATCGCCGCCCGACGGCTCTCGATCAGATCGCGGGTCTCCTGACTCACCGAGTCGCCGAACGGCGCCAGTGAGACCATCCCGCCAGCCATGTCGCCGTAGAAGGACTCGCTGGTCCACGTACCGTCGAGCACCTCGCGCGCACGCTGCAGGTAGAACGGCCCCCAGTCCCAGACCGGGGCCGTCAGCCAAGCTTCGGGCGCAAACTGCGACATGTCGGAGTTGTACCCAACCCACCTGGCACCACGGGCTTCCGCAGCCTGGCCCGGCGCCGGCGAGTCCTGATGCATGGCGATCACGTCGGCACCGGCATCGAGAGCGGCCTCGGCCGCCTGGCGCTCCAGGTCGGGTCCGAACCAGGTGTTGGTCCAGATCACTTGCACCTGAGCATCCGGGTTCACCTCGCGAACTCCGATCGTGAACGCGTTGATCCCGCGCAGCACTTCGGGGATCGGGAATGCGGCCACATACCCGATCAGATTCGTGGTCGTCGCGGCGCCAGCGGCGAGGCCTGTGAGATACCGGCCCTCCTCGGCAGCGCCGAAGTAGTTGCCCAGGTTGTCGGCCTGCAGGTAGCCGGTCGCGTGCTCGAAGACCACGTCGGGATAGTTCGCCGCCGCGGCCAGCATCGGATCCATGTAGCCGAACGAGGTACCAAAAATCAGGTCGTAACCGTCCTCGGCCAGGTCCTCGAAGACCCGTTGGGCCTCGGCGCCTTCAGGCACGCTCTCCAGGAACGTCGTCTCGACCCCCTCGAGGTTCTCCTCCAAATAGAGTCGGCCCTGGTCGTGGGCCCAAGTCCACCCTGCGTCTCCGATCGGTCCCACGTACACGAAGGCGACCTTGAGTCCGTCGCCCGAATCCCCACCGCCGTTGTCGTCGCCGCACGCACCCACCACCAGTGCAAGCACGGATATCAGTACCAGACGCCGCAGCCAGCGACCGCCCATGATTGATCCCTCCCGGTTGAGTTGGCCTCGTTTCACCCGGCCGCCAGCGCTACCGGGTGGCCCCATTGTGCCGCAGCCCGCGACCGCGTGCCACGCAGACGGCCACCCGAGCAGAAATCCGTCAGGCAAAACCCGCCCGGACCGACACCGGATCACCGACGCGGATCACGACGGGTCCTCCGAGATGGGCCACTTCGAGGATGAAACCGCGGACACCCTCGTCGAGTGATGCCACGTCGGCGGCGATCTCCGACCGGGAAGCAACCGCCGGTCTCCCGAGGAGAAACGAGGTGAACTCCAGGCATGGTGTCGCCACCCGGGCACCCATCAGGCGAAGCTCGCCGTTCCCGGTGGTCACGAGCAGATCGCCTTCGAGATCCTCCGCCCGGATGATCCGGTCGGTCTCGACGATGATGTTCTCGCCGGCACACCCCAGCGGCGCTGAACCAAAGCGATCGGCCATGGCGGCGTAGTGGGCGGTGAAGCCGATCGACAGCGCCCGTCGTCCTCCCGCCCGGCTACGGGGATGGGCACCGTGGTGGGCGTCGACCACCCAGGCCCCATCATGGCGACCCACCATCCCCAGTGGACCGATGGCGGCCTCGTCGACGGCGAGGATCGGCGTCGGGTCGTAACCCTCGCCCCGGGTCTTGAGCGGGTCGCGCTGCACCTGGAGCCGGACGATCGAGCCGAGAAGTGCATCGCTCACTCCGGACTCCTCCCGTTGACCACCTCGTTGAGCACATCGGGCCGATCGGTCATGATGCCATCGACCCCGAGATCCAGGAGACGCCGCATGCGGGCCTCGGTGTTCACCGTCCACACATGGATCTGCCGGCCGGCGGCGTGGACGGCCTTGATGAATCGGCGGCTGGGCAACCGCATCGCGCCCTTGCGCATCGGTACCTGGAAGGCATCCGCCTCGGTCTCGATCCGACGCCCGCGCCATGCGGCGACGAAGGCGGCCCGGGCCTCCATAGGGCCAGCAGAGGTGGCCACCCGACCGGCGGTGATCCGGCGAAACTCCACGATCCGGTCGTCGAAGAAAGACCCTATGAGTACCCGGTCGCGGGCGCCGAGGCGCTCCAGTTCGTCGGCGAGCGCCTGTTCCATTCCCGCCTGCTTGAGATCGATGTTGACCTGGAGATCCGGGAAGGTGGTCAGCACCTCCTCCAAGGAAGGAATACCCACGCCGGTGCCCCGGAGTGGGTACCCGAGGCGGCGGCCAAAGGTGTGGGCGGCGTCGAGACGCTGCAGGTCGGACCAGTCGTGGTCCCAAACCATCCCGGTGCCATCGGTGAGGCGGTCCAGGTCATCGTCGTGGAAGACGATCACCCGTCCGTCACGGCTCAGATGGACATCGGTTTCCACGTAGCGGTATCCCAGGTCGACGGCACCCTGAAACGCCATCATCGTGTTCTGCGGCCACAGCACCCGAGACCCCCGATGGGCGAACCGCAACGGGTGCTCGTGGTTCAGAAAAGGCTTCATTGGACGTAGTCGGGACACAGGGAGATGCTAGAACCGAACGCTCAGCGCGCAGATGGCCGGTACCAAGTACTAAGTACCAAGTACCAGTCTGGCCATGAGCTATGAGCCATGAGCTGTGAGCCCCTCCTTGATCACCTTCCACACCAGATCCGTGCCGGGTCGGTACGGAAGGTGATGGTGTGACGGTGCATCCAGGATGATCAGGTCCCCGATCGCCCCCAGCACGACGCGGCCCCGGTCCTCCATGCGCAACGAGCGGGCGCTGCCGAGGGTTGCCGCCCACAGGGCCTCATCAGGGGTCAGTGCCATCTCCAGACACGCCAGGGCGACGATCAATCCCATGTTCTCGATGTGCGAGGTGCCGGGGTTGCAGTCGGTGCCGAGACCCACGGTGACTCCGGCATCCCACAGCATCCGGGCAGGCGCCTGGGCGGTCCGCATCGACAGGGAAGCGCCGGGGAGCAGCACCGCCACCACCCCGGCGGCGGCGAGGGCGGCCGCGTCCTCCGCTGTCGCGTGGTCGAGATGGTCGGCCGAGACTGCGCCGAGCCGGGCGGCGAGTGCGGCACCGCCGCCGTGGCCGAGCTGTTCCGCGTGGAGACGGAGATCGAGGCCCAGCGCCCGTGCCGCCCGCAGGATCCTCTCGGTGTCCTCGGACCCGAACGCCGCCGGGTCGCAGAAGACATCGCAGAACGATGCCAGAGGTGCACACGCCGGCAGCATCTCATCGACCACCAGATCCACGTAGGCGTCGGTCGCGACGCCGCGGTCCGGTACGTGTGCCCCGAGGAAGGTGGCAACGACATCGACCGGGGACCGCTCTGCGGCATCGCGGGTCGCTTCAAGGATGCGCACCTCGTCAGCCGTGGTCAGCCCGTACCCCGACTTGGCCTCGACGGTCGTGGTGCCGCAGGCCAGCATCCGATCGAGCCGCGCCGTGGCATCGGAGACCAGCGACTCGAACGAAGCAGCCCGGGTGGCAGCCACCGTCGAGTGAATCCCTCCGCCGGACGCCAGAATCTCCTCGTAGTCCTCACCGGCCAAACGGCGAGCGAACTCATCAGACCGGTCCCCGGCGAACACCAGGTGCGTGTGCGCATCGACGAACCCCGGGATGGCCGCCCGCCCCTCGACATCCACCAACGGCACCTCCCGATACTCATCAGGAACCTCGGCCGCTAACCCCACCCAGGAGATAACCCCATCTCGAACACCAACCGCACCGTCGCGCAGCACCCCCACATCCCCCGGCACCCCCGAAGCATTCGTCACCAAAGCCCCGATATTCGTGACGAGCAATGACCGATCGAGAGTCATCGAAAGCACCCCCGAACGCCAACAATCTGGTACTGAATACCAAGTACTAAGTACAGGCCGCCGGAGGCGGCAGTACGGGCGCTCCGAGCGCCCATCACTCCTCCATCGGCAATCGGACCCCGCGCTCGCGAGCTACCTCGATCGCCCGCGGGTACCCAGCGTCGGCGTGGCGCATGACGCCGGTACCCGGGTCGTTGGTGAGCACCCGCTCCAGGCGCAGCGCCGCCTGCTCGGTGCCATCGGCCACCACCTGGGCGCCGGCATGGATCGACTTGCCGATGCCGACCCCGCCGCCGTGGTGGACCGCCACCCAGGCTGCACCTGACGCCGTATTGAGCAGAGCGTTGAGGATCGGCCAGTCGGCGATCGCGTCGGATCCGTCGAGCATCGCCTCGGTCTCCCGGTAGGGGGACGCCACCGACCCGGAGTCGAGGTGGTCACGGCCGATGACGATCGGAGCCGAAACCTCGCCGGATCGGACCAGCTCGTTGAAGGCGAGACCCGCTTCATGGCGTTCGCCGTAACCGAGCCAGCAGATCCGGGCGGGGAGCCCC
>DATKBG010000264.1:0-6919 GCA_035514255.1 Acidimicrobiia bacterium | reverse complement strand
AAGTACCTGCTCGAAATCCTCCGCAGCGGACTCCATCGTGAGTTCTGGGACGACGCCCGGCACGCCCTCATCCCGTTCCTCGACCCGGCGTCCTACGGGCGCAGCCCGCTCGAAGGCGTGTCGTTCATCGTCTCCAGCCTCCATCCCGATCCGACAGAGCACGGACGCGGGTACCAGCCGAGACTGTCCGGCGTCACCGCCGAGTTCCTCCACATCTGGATGCTGGCCACCGTGGGCCGCAGGCCGTTCCGCCTGGTCGAAGGGAGCCTGCGATTCGGCGTCGAGCCGGCGCTGCCCGGCGACCTGTTCACCGCCGAGGCCATCACCCGCCGGGTCACCTCCCGAGATGGGTCGATCAGCACCGTCGAGTTTCCCGCCGGGGTGGTCGCCACCCGCATCCTCGGCGACGTCTTCCTGGTGCTGAGCAACCCGGGCAGGGCTGACACCTACGGGGAGGGAGCGGCCCGGGTCGCCGGCTACCGCCTGGACCACCGCGACGGCAGTACGACCGAGATCGACGGGCCCGAAGTCGGCGCACCGCACGCCGAAGCGGTGCGCCGGCGCTCCGTGCATACGGTCACCGCCCTTCTCGTATGACCACGCAGCGCGCGCACGATCACCGACGGCGACGACAGCACCTGCCGAACGACCTAGGGTGAGTGGTTCAATCAGATATAAAGGCGGGGACGATCCCGATGCACCAAGCACCGAGGCACGCCCTGCCGAGAGGAGGCACGACGACATGAGACGCGAGACTATGGGGCGATGGCTCGTCCTGACACTCGCCGTGGCGCTCGTAGCCGCCGCCTGTGGCGACGACGACGGGACCGGCGACCTGGAGGGCGCGACCATCGAGGTGATGGCCGCCTGGGCCGCCGACTCGACGGAAGGCGCCAACTTCCAGCTCGTCATCGACGAGTTCGAGTCACAGACGGGGGTATCGGTCACCTACACAGGTATACCTCAGGACATGACCACAGTGCTGGCGACGCGGGTCGATGCGAACAACCCACCCGACGTGGTGTTCCTGCCCGCCCCTGGCCTGCTGGCCGATCTCGCCGAGCGCGGAGCGCTCATCGATATCGAGAGCGAGGTAGGCGATCTGGTCGACGGCAACTACGCGCCGGTGTGGCGCGAACTGGGCTCGTCGGGCGGCACGCTCTACGGCGTGTGGTTCAAGGGAGCCAACAAGTCGACGGTCTGGTACGACCCGGGGCTGTTCGGCGATGCCGGTGTCAACCCGCCGACGACGTGGGACGAGTGGGTCCAGGTCTCCAATGACCTCACCGACGCCGGAATCGGCGCCATTGCGGTCGGCGGTGGTGACGGCTGGACGCTGTCGGACTGGTTCGAGAACGCCTACCTGCGGGTGGCGGGTCCCGCGATGTACGACTCGCTCCAGACGGGCGCTACCCCGTGGACCGACCAGTCGGTGTACGACACGCTCGATTACCTGGGCCAGATCCTCAACGACGACTTCATCGTCGGTGGGACGGCCCGCGGCCTCCAGGACGGTTTCGTCGCCTCGGTGAACACGGTGTTTGCCTCCGGCGAGGCTGCCGTCGTGTACGAAGGCGACTTCGTGGCTGGCGTGATCATCGGCGAGACCGATGCAGAACCCGGCACCGGATTCGACTTCTTCGATTGGCCGAGCATGGACGGTTCACCTCCTGCCGTGATGGGCGGTGGCGACGTCGCCGTGGCACTCAGGGCGAGCGATGCCACCTTCGAGTTCCTGCGCTTCCTGGCGCAGCCCGAGTCGGCTGCGATCTGGGCAGCACAGGGCGGCTTCTCGTCGATGAACCAGAAGCTCGATGTCTCGGTATACCCCGACGACATCACTCGCCGGGCAGCGGCAGCGCTCGCCCAGGCCGAGGTGTTCCGGTTCGACATGTCCGACCTGATGCCGGCCGCCTTCGGTTCGACCGTCGGCGCTGGCTTCTGGGGTGGCATACAGGCGTGGCTCGGAGATCCGGGCAATGTCGATGCCATCCTGGCTCAGATGGAGTCGGAGGCGGCAGCAGCCCACGGAGGCTGACAACCGTCGCTCATACCAACGAGTAACGCATTGGGGAGGGCCTCCGGGCCCTCCCCAAGCGCGACCGGGGTCTCCCCCGTTAGCATCGGACGGCCGACGGGAGGGAGGCAAGTGAAGGGCAGCAATCGAGGGTGGGTCCTCCTCTTCCTGCTTCCAGCCCTCATCGTGATCGGCGCCCTCGTCGTCTACCCGGTGCTCGCCACCATCTGGCGCAGCCTCTTCGACCGAATCGGGACCGAGTTCGTGGGGCTGGACAACTATCGCCGCATGCTCGAGTTGACCCGCATGAGGCGAGCGATCTTCAATTCGTTCATCTGGGTGGCCGTGTTCCCGATCGCGGTCACGACCATCGGACTGGTGCTGGCGGTTCTCTCCGAAAAGGTCGGATGGCGGACCGCATTCAGACTGATCCTGTTCGTGCCGGCGGCTATCGCCGCTCTCTCTTCCGGGATCATCTGGAGGATCATGTACCAGACCGAGCCGTCACGCGGCGTGGTCAACGCGGCCATCAGCGTCCCGATGTCGATGTTCTCGAGCCAGGGAAAGTTCGCCGGTGCCGCCCCCTCCTACGACGGCGGCGAGGAGGAGGCCGACGGTTCGATCTCGTTCGCCGTCGACGTCGGCGGTGAGGGCGGCGTCGCCTACCTGGGACTGGTGCGCATCCCGCTCTCGGCGCTACCCGACGATGCCGTCGAGGCCCGCGATCCGCAACCGCTAGGCCCCGGGACGCTCAGCGGCGTGGTGTGGCGCGACACCCGAGCCGGCGAGGACGTCCGGGGGGCCGTCGATCCCGAGGAGATGGGGATTCCGAGGGTCCCGGTGCGGATCATCGACCCGGAGGGCACGGTGGTAGACACGGTCGAGTCGGGTGTCGACGGCACCTTCGAGGTGACCGGGCTCGACCCCGGGCCGTACCGCGCCGCGATCCCGACCAGCCAGTTCAGCAGTGCCTGGGGCGGAATCCCGTGGCTCGGATCCGACCTGATCACCCTCTCCGCGATCATCGCCGGGATCTGGATCTGGGGCGGGTTCGCCCTGATCGTCATCGGGGCCGGCCTCGCCGCCCTCCCTCGCGAAACCCTGGAGGCGGCGCGCGTCGACGGCGCCACCGAGTGGCAGGTGTTTCGTAGGGTGACGGTCCCTCAACTCACGCCGGTCCTGGGCGTCGTCTTCGTGTCGTTGACCATCGGTGCCCTCAAGATGTTCGACCTCATCCTGGGCATCGCTCCCGGATCGGTGCAGGCCGACGCCAACGTCATCGCGCTCGAGATGTGGCGCACGTCGTTCAGCGGACTCGGTGAACGGGGACTCGGCTCGGCGATCGCCGTCTTCCTCTTCGTGATGATCATCCCGGTCCTCGCCTTCAACATCCGACGCTTCAAACTCCAGGAGGGCCAATGACCGCACCTCCCGAAACCGCCCGCAAGTCCATCGTCTCGCGGCTCACCGCCTTGATCGCCAAGGGCTCGGTCCAGATCACGCTGATCGTGGTGGCCTTCTTCTGGCTGGTGCCGGACCTGGGTCTGCTCATCACCAGCCTCCGCCCGGTGCAGCGGTACGCCGAGTCCGGGTGGTGGACTGCAGTCACCACACCGGGCGAGCTGACCCTCCAGAACTACGCCAACCTTCTCTCCGACTCCGCTCTCATCTCCAGTTTCACCACCACCGTCGTCATCGCCGTGGCCAATACGGTGCTGGTCGTCATCCTGGCCGCCATGGCCGGGTATGCCCTCGCATGGATCCCGTTCAAGGGACGCGACGCGCTCTTCCTGGTCATCGTCGGGATGCTGGTCGTTCCGCTCCAGATGGCCCTGATCCCGGCGTTTCAGGTGTTCGGCCTGGTCGGCCTGCGGGGCATCCCGGCGGTCGTGTTCTTCCACACGGCGTTCGGTCTGCCGTTCGCCGTGTTCCTGATGAGGAACTACTTCGCCAGCCTTCCGGGCAGCCTGCTCGAGTCGGCGCGTATGGACGGGGCGAGCGAATGGCGGATCTTCACCCGGATCGTCCTGCCCCTCGGATTCCCCGCCCTCGCCTCGCTGACGATCTTCCAGTTCACCTGGACGTGGAACGACCTGTTGGTTGCCCTGGTGTTTGCCGGTGACCAGCGGCCGCTCACCCTGTTCCTGAGGGACCGACTCAATCAGTTCAGCTCTGGCATCGACGTCATCGCCCCGGGTGTGTTCCTGTCGGCGATCGTGCCCCTGATCATCTTCTTCGCCTTCCAGAGGTACTTCGAGGCGGGTCTGCTCGGCGGCTCGGTCAAGTAGCCCGTCGCCGCCGGGCCGCTAAGTCAGCCGGTCGCCGGTGGCCGGGTCGAAGAGATGCACCTTCGACGTGTCGACGGCAAGGGTGATGCGGTCGCCGTCCTCGACCACCACATCGGCGCTCACCCGCGCCGTGAAGCGGCTGGAGTCTCCCAGCGAGGCGGGCTCTGCCTCGGTGTCGGCCAAAAGCTCCTCGATGTCCGGGGTGATCACCGGAGGCACGTCGATGGTGAAGTGCACGAAGGACTCGGCACCGAGCGCCTCGACCACGTCGACTTCGGTGTCGAGAGTGTTGCCATTGCTCGACGCGCCGGCGACCCGACTGTCCTCGAAGTCACCCGGTCGGATCCCGGCGACCACCTCTCGCCCCTTGTACTCGGAGAGGCTGCGATAGCGGGCCACCGCGTCGGGGTGGATAGCCAACCGACGGCGGCCGAACACCATGTCCACGCCCCCGTCACCGTTGCCCTCGAGGCGGACCTTGACCAGGTTCATCGCTGGGCTGCCGATGAAACCGGCGACGAACAGGTTCTTCGGCTCGTTGAAGAGCCGTGAGGGCTTGTCCACCTGCTGGAGGGTTTCGGGGCGGCGGTCGCTGTAGGGCTTGAGAACGGCGACGCGCTCGCCCAGCGTCATCGCCTCGATCTGGTCGTGGGTGACGTACACCGTGGTGGTCCCGAGCCGGTCGTGGAGCACCGCCAGCTCGGTCCTCATCACCACCCGCAGCTTGGCGTCCAGGTTGGACAGTGGCTCGTCCATGAGGAATGCGGCCGGATCGCGCACGATCGCCCGGCCCATGGCGACCCGCTGCCGCTGGCCGCCCGACAGCGCCCGCGGCTTGCGGTCGAGGAAGTCGCTGAGTTCGAGCAGGGTCGCCGCGTCATTGACCCGGCTCTCGATTTCCTCCTTCGGGCGCTTGGCGAGCTTGAGCGCAAACCCGATGTTGTCCCGCACCGACATATGCGGATACAGGGCGTAGTTCTGGAACACCATCGCGATGTCGCGGTCCTTCGGGGCAACATCGTTGACCACCCGCCCGCCGATCTCGATCTTGCCTTCGGTGACCTCTTCGAGGCCGGCGATCATCCGAAGAACCGTCGACTTGCCACATCCCGATGGGCCGACGAAGACGAGGAACTCCCCATCAGCGATCTCGAGGTCGACACCGGAGACGGCGCGGTGACCGCCGGGATAGACCTTGCCAACCCCTTCGAGGGTTATCTCGGCCATGCGCTTCACTCCCGACCGCTCGGCGACTCGCCAGCCATCCTACCCATCAGGTCCTCGGCCCGGCCGGGCCAGCCCCGAGCCACTAGCGTATTTCGCTGTCCCCAGAGAGGTCCCGCCTGCCGTGTCGCTGCGCCGAAATAGTTCCCGCCCGACTCGCTCGAACTCCTCCGACCGTAGCCGGTGTGGGTCATCGGTCTCGTCGTCAAAGAGCCACCGATGACGGCGCGTTTTCTCATCGGCAAGCGGGACTTCGACGCCATCATCTTCGACATGGACGGGGTCATCACCGACACCGCCCGGGTGCATTTCGCGGCATGGAAGCGCCTCTTTGACGACTGGCTCAGCGGGACGAGAGAGCCAGGGGTCGAGACTCGCCCGTTCACCAAAGACGACTACCACCAGTTCGTGGACGGTCGCTCCCGCCTCGACGGCATCGTTACCTTCCTCGCCGACCGGGGTGCCCATCTGGAGCCGGGTACCCCGGCAGATGACGCCGGCGATGCGACCGTATGGGCACTCGCCAACCGGAAGAACGACCTGTTTCTCGCCGCTCTCGCCGCCGAGCCCGCCGAAGTGCTCGCACCCTCGGTCGACATCGCCCGGGCGGCCAAAGCAAGTGGGCTCGACATCGCGCTGGTGACCGCCAGCCGCAACCGCGCTGCCGTGCTCGAGTCGGTTGGACTCGAGTCACTGTTCGAGGTGGTCGTCGACGGCGTGGTGGCTGCCGAACTGGGGCTGGCGGGACGGCCCGATCCCGCCATGTTCCTGGAGGCGGCGCGTCGGCTCGGCGTGGAACCAGCCCGCGCCGTCGTCTTCGAGGACGCTCTTCCGGGCGTCGCCGCCGCCCGCCGCGGCGGCTTCGGCCTGGTGATCGGTGTCGACCGGTCAGGAGAGCGGGCAGAGGAGTTCATCAACCACGGTGCCGACGACGTGGTCACCGACCTCGCCGAGGTGGCCGTCGACGGAGCCCCGGCGATGACCGAGCCGGCGACGCTCACCTTCGGCGCCTTCACCCCCGAGGAGGAAGGCCGCCGCGAGGCCCTGTCCACGCTCGCCAACGGGGTCTTCGGCACCCGGGGGGCGGCACCGGAATCGCGCGCCGACGGTGTTCACTATCCGGGCACCTACGCCGCCGGCCTATTCAACCGCCTCACCTCGATCGTCGACGGTGTGGCGCTGGAGCACGAGAGCATGGTGAACCTGCCCAACTGGCTTCCACTCTCCTTTCGGCCGCTCGACGGTGTCTGGCTCGGCGAGGATGGACTCAAGCCGTCGGAACGCACCCAGGAGCTCGACCTGCTGCACGGCGAGCTGCGCCGCGAGTTCGTGGTCGAGGATGCCGAGGGCCGCCGCACCACCGTCGTCGAGCGTCGGATCGTCTCCATGG
>DATKBG010000263.1:0-2648 GCA_035514255.1 Acidimicrobiia bacterium | reverse complement strand
CGGGCGACGTCGACCGTCTGGTCGTGGCGCGTGCCCGGCGGGGTGACCATCGGGCCTTCGCCCAGATCGTCGACCACTACGACCACCGCCTGCGGGGCCTGACCTACCGGCTGCTCGGTGACCGCGACCGCATGGACGATGTCCTCCAGGAGGCCTACGTCAAGGCCTTCCGCTCGCTGCCCCGATTCAAGGGGGAGTCGGCCCTAGGGACCTGGCTGTACCGCATCGTCTACAACGCCTGCATCGACGATCTGCGCTCCCAGAAGGCCACGGTGCCCTTGGACGAGCGCATTGACACGGTCGACAACCGCCCCGATCCAGCCGACGTGGCCAGCGGCCGTCGCGACCTGGCCGCCGCGCTCGACACCCTGCCACCCGACCAACGGGCAGCGGTGCTCCTGGTCGACGCCTACGGCCTCGACTACGCGGAGGCGGCGGCCGCGCTCGGCGTGGCGTCGGGCACCATCGGTTCCCGGCTCACCCGGGCACGGGCCGCCCTGCGCGCGGTCCTGGGAGCGGACGGGTGATGGACGCAAAGCTGATGGACGGACGGCGATGAGCAGCGACCGTGACGAGCGATTGGGGGAGGCCCTGCGGGGCCTCGATGTCCCCGACCACGGGCCCGACTTCCATCCCCGGCTGATGGCCCGGCTGGAGGTGGAGGGCGCCCGCCACCCGGGATCGCCCCGCCGCCCCCGGTGGACGAGCCCCTACGGGCTGACGGCGGTGGCCGCCGCGGTGGCAGTGGCCGTGCTGGCGACGACCATCGTCCTGACCGGCGACGGACGCCGCCAGCCGCGGATTGAGACCCAGCTCATCACCGCGTCCGAGGTCCGCTCCCGGGTGGCGGGTGCCCTGGCGTCGCTCGACACCCTCAAGGGCGAGATCGCCCTGGAGTGCGAGATCCCCTACGGGTCCTGCTACCCCCCGGAGGCCGGGGGCAGGACCACGCTGCGCTGGTCCTTCGTCACGACCGCGGCCGGCGATGAGCGGGTCACGGGCATCGGCGTCACCGATGACATGGCGTTCAGCTCGGCCACCCGGACCGAGCGGGAGGTCACCGATATCGGCAGCCGGCTCCAGGGTCTCGAGGTGGCCAACGTGGCCGCAGGTCCTCCAGACTTCGGCGGGCGTTCGCCCCTGCGCCGGGAGCTGGGCTCGATGGTGCGGGCGTTCGTGACCGACACGTCCGACGCGCCGGTCACCGACACCGTCGAAGGTGGACGCGACGCCTGGCGTCTTGTCACGCCCGTGGTGCCGAACAAGCTGGCCGGACCGGGCGGGAGCGGGGACCAGCTGGAGGTGGTGGTCGATCGCGAGAGCGGCTTCCCGCTGCGCATCACCGAGACCCTCGAGGGACGGTTCCTCACCGAGATCCGGCTGTCGGCCCTGGTGGCCGACGAGCCCGTCGACCCGTCTGCGTTCGTGCTCGAGTTCCCGGCTGGAACCGATGTGTTCCACCAGGACGCCGGGTTCGGCCGGGTGACCCTCGACCAGGCGGCGGCGCTCGTGGGCTACCGGCCGATCCTGCCGACGGAGGTGCCGGTCGGCTTCGAGCTGGCCGAGGTCACTGCCGCTCCCCAGGGCGGGGGGACCGGAAACGAGGGGATGAATCCGCCGGCGGCAGGCGTCGTATCGGTGGCCTACCGCCGGGGGTTCGACCGGATCGTGGTCACCACGCGGCTGACGGGCGGCATCGCCCGCTGTGCCAGCGTGCCGCCCGGGTCGGGCGCGTCCGGCTGCTGGGCCGATCCTGTGGCGTCCGGTGAGGGCGTCTTCGACGAGCCCGACGCCTTCGTCATCGGCGCCGGTGCGCTCGCGGCTGCGGACGCCGAGCTGGTGGTGTCGCCCCGGGGCATCCCCCACGTGTGGAGCATCGACGACCGGCTGGTGGTCACCATCGCCGGCGACGCATCCGGTGACGAGCTCCGCCGCATCGCGGAGTCGTTCGCGCCCCGGTAGCTACTTCGACCTGAAGAAGCGATCGAGAGCGGAGGCCCGCTTCACCCATCACCGACGACGGGTTGGTGGCCGGCTCACAGCTCGATGACCTCGAGGTGAGCGGGCTCGATGACGGTGCTGTCAGGGCTGACGCGGCGAGCGACCTCTCGGAACTCTGCGATCGCCTCCGGGATGATCACCGTCTCGCCCAGCGGGGTCTGGAGATCGTCGTGATGGTTCGGGATCAGGATCCTCGGCATGCCGAGCGCTCGGATGAGGCGTTCGAGGTACATGTTCACCCGCTTCGTGGCCGTCATCGAGATGATGGCGATGTCGGGTCGTCGCCCCTCGACGGCTCGTTCGTCGAAGTCGGTCGCTCCGGACCAGAAGATGGATGGACCGTTGGCGAAGGAGAGCTGGTAGGCGACGGTTTCGCCGGCGACGAGGTCCGAGATCGTCTGCGGCGCTGGCGGCGGAGCGATCAGCCGGCCGGGAGCGAAGTAGCGCCAGTCTGCGGACCGGCTGTGAAGGCTCGGGACGACCTCGACCACATAGCCATCGAAGTCGAGGTGCTCTCCGCCGCTGACCGCGATGAGTCGGGCAGGATCGGCCCCCATCGAGATGAGCAGCTGGCGCGTCGTCTCCTCGCACACGGCACGAACGGTGGGTGTTCGGCGCATCAGGTACGGCACATCTGCGATGTGATC
>DATKBG010000262.1:0-4019 GCA_035514255.1 Acidimicrobiia bacterium | reverse complement strand
TCGATCAGCGCCTCGCCGAGCAGGTGGCGCGGTTCGTCGCTGGTATTCGCGCCATGCCGCTGCGCAAGCCCCCATCGGTGAGCGAGAGTCTCGACTGGGCTGCCGCACTGCTCGCCCTGGGCATTGCTGTGTTGGACGACGCGGTGGCCGCCGACACCCTCAACGTGCTGCTCAAGCACCAGTCCGACATCGACGTCGTCGCCAAGGAACTCGGCGCCGACCTCACCGAGGCCTGATGCGGTTTCTCGTCGACTTCATCGGCGAGCTGCGCCAGGTGGGGATCGGTGTGTCAATGGTGGAGGCGGTCGACGCGGCCGCAGCTCTCGACCACATCGACCTGCTCGACCGGGATCAAGTCCGGGCGACGCTCTCCGCAACGCTGATCAAGTCGTCCAGACACCTGGAGGCGTTCGACATCGCTTTCGATGCCTTCTTCGCCACACGACCCCGACCGTTCGACGAAGCCTGGTCGGAGGATGCCGCAGGCTCGGCCGGTGGAGCAGGGGGAGCAGGGGGAGCGGCGGGCATCGGTGGCGGAGGCACCGATGCCGACACCGATCTGATGGAGGCGCTGCTTCGGGCCGTGGACGCCTCCGACGAGGACCTGCTGCAGGCGGTGGTCCGAGCGGCGGTCGCGCGCTTCGGGGGCATGGAGTCGGGTCGTCCCGTGGGTGGCGCCTACTACGCATATCGGGTGGCCAGGGGTCTCGATCTCGATGCCCTACGCAGCCGGCTCGAGGTGGCCGGTGAGTCGGATGGCGAGTCGCCGCTCGATCGGCGGCTCCGCCTCCAGGAGGTCGGGCGGGTGGTCGAACGACTGCGCGACATGATTCGGCGGGAGATCACCCGCCGGCTGGTCGCCGACCGTGGCCATCTGCCGGTGGCGAAGACCATGCGGCGTCCGCTGGCCGAGGACATCGACCTGACTACGGCGACGCGTGACGATCTCGAGCGCATCGAGCGTGCCGTTCAGCCCCTGACCCGAAAGCTGGCGGCTCGGGTGGCGAGGCGGCGCCGTACCGGGCTCGAAGGCCGCCTCGACGTGCGGCGAACCGTCCGGCGATCCCTCTCCACCGGTGGGGCGTTCGCCGAGCCCCGGTTTCGAAAGCCGCGTCCTGGTCGCCCCGACATCGTCGTCCTCGCCGATGTGAGCGGTTCAGTGGCCACGTTCGCCCGCTTCACCATGCAGCTGGTTCACGCTGTGTCTTCGCAGTTGCGGCGGGTACGCGCTTTCGCCTTCATCGACGCCATCGACGAAGTCACCGGTCACTTTCGACCCGGGACCGACCTCGCGGGGGCGATGGCCCGGGTTGGTACCGAAGCCAGAGTGGTCTGGGTGGACGGCCACTCCAACTATGGACACGCCCTCGCCCAGTTCGTCGAGCAGCACCTCGGTGCCGTCACCGCGAGTACCACGGTGATCATCACCGGCGATGCCCGCACCAACTATCACGACCCCCACACCGAAGCCCTGGCGACGATTGCCTCACGGGCGCGGGCTGTTTACTGGCTCAACCCCGAGGATCGGCGCTACTGGGACACCGGGGACTCCGTCATCGGGCTCTATGCCCCGCTGTGCGAGGCGGTGTACGAGGTTCGCAACCTGAGGCAGTTGGAACGCTTTGTCGAGACGATCTCGGTGCCGCGGCGGGATCCGGCCCGGGTGGTTGCTTAAGTCTCAAGGTATCGTTCGAGAGTGACGATGCAATGGTCTCGTCGCGAAAGGAACGACACCGTGACCCAGCGTGTGCTCGTCGTAGAAGACTCGGCAGTCATTCAGAGACTGATCACGGTTTGCCTCAGGCCAGCCGGAGTCGAGGTCGTGACGCGCGACGACGGTCCCACCGGACTCGAGGCAGCCATCGAACTCCTGCCCGACCTGATCATTCTCGATGTCGGTCTTCCGCGGATGGACGGCTGGGAAGTCCTCGAGCGGATCCGCGCCGACGAGCGCACCAAGTCGATCAAGGTCCTCGTCCTCACCGCACATGCTCAGGAAGAGACCCGCGAACGCGCCGATCGTGGCGGAGCCGACGCCTTCCTCACCAAGCCATTCCGTCCGGATGACCTCCGAGGCGTGGCCCTCGAACTCCTCAGCGATCTCGTAACGACCGGCTGACACCACCTCAGGCGACCAGGGCAAGCCCCTCCGCCGGAGTCAGCCGAGAGCAGACCCGGGTCGGATCGACGTAGATCCCTCCCACCCGCACCGACAGATGAAGTGCGGGAATCCCACGGTCCACTCCCGTTACGCCGACGAGCGTCGAGCGGTCGACCCGTTGCCCCGCCGTCGTCAGGAGTGACGACAGATACGAGTAGGAGCTCCGTACCGCCCCACCGTGGTCGACGGTCACACTCGCACGGCCGGCGACCATGCCGGCGAAGCTGACCACCCCGGGAGCGATCGGCCGAACCGGTGTTCCTTCGGGCACCGCCAGGTCGATGCCCCAGTGGCCCCCGTACGCGCCTACGGGTGCGAAGGGTCTGATCACCGGACCGTCCACCGGTGGGGTGAACAGGCACCACGACAGAGCGAGACCGGCGACGAGTGCCGACATCCACCGACCGTATACCGGCGGCGCCGCCGATTCCAGGGAGGTCGGGGGAGTCTCGAATCGCGCCCCGCGGCCGGTAACCTGCTCCGGATGCGCCGCGGCATTCTCGGTGGGACCTTCGACCCTCCACACATGGCTCACCTGGTGGCCGGGGAAACGGCGCGCCAGCAGCTGTCCCTCGACGTCGTCACCTTCATGCCGGCGGGTGCACCGTGGCAGAAGGCGGAGCGGGCGGTGACGGAGCCGCATCATCGGTGGCAGATGACGATGCGGGCCGTCGATGGCATCGACTACTTCGAGGCCGACGATCGCGAGATTCGGCGCGATGGCTGGACGTTCACAATCGACACCCTCCTCGATTTCACCAACGAGGACGACTTGGTGCTCATCCTCGGTGCCGATGCCGCCGCCGGTCTCCCCACCTGGCAACGGGCTGACGAGGTGGTGCAACGGGCGACCATCGCCGTGATGCCCCGGCCCGGGGTGGAGCGAGCGACCGTGAACATCCCCGGAGGGCGCGTCGTGTGGCTGGAGGCCCCCGAGTTGGCCATGTCGGGGACGCTGATTCGTGCGCATCGGGGCGAGGGGAGAAGCATTCGGTTTCTCGTGCCCGAGGCGGTGTTCACCTACATCGAAGAGCACGAGCTGTATCGGACCCCCTAGCACTGCGCCGCCACCTCTAAGATTGGCGACCGGAACCGGCACGCGGAGGACCGCCCATAGCGCTCCACCAGGAGACATCAGACTTCGTCGCCAGAGCGGTCGCCGCCCTGGACGACAAGAAGGGCATCGACGTCCTCGTCCTCGACGTGTCATCTCTGATCGTGGTCACGGATGTCTTTGTCATCGTCACCGGCACCTCCCGCCCTCACATCCAGTCGCTTGCCGAGGGCCTGGAGGAGGCCCTACGAGCAGTCGACCGCCGCCCTCTCCGCCGCGAGGGTGTCGAGGAGGCTCGCTGGGTTCTTCTCGACTACGGGGACTTCGTGGTCCACCTCTTCGACCAGGAGACCAGGGAGTACTACGACCTGGCCCGGCTGTGGTCGGATGCCCCGCGGGTGGAGTTTCCCCTCGGAGCCGCAGCGGATTAGGCCGTCGTCTGCCGTTCGGGCGGTCGGCTTCAGGCATTCAGGGGATACAATCGCTGACTCGGGGCTGTAGCTCAGTTGGCAGAGCGCTTGCATGGCATGCAAGAGGTCAGGGGTTCAAATCCCCTCAGCTCCACTTGGTCTGACCTTTCACAGCGTTCGCTGCCTTCCCGGCATCGAACGCTGTCTCGGTCGACACGACACTCCATCCTGCGGTAGAGACGGTCGCCGGCTCGTGGCGGGTGCAAACTCCGGATCCTCGAGTCGTCAGCTGGCAGGATCTCCGGCTCGAGGACCCACCGGGGGATTTCTTACGCTAGGCAGTTTGGGTCAATCGCCCTTCCCCTCGCTCCACTCCCGGGGCTAGCCTGACTAT